>JBBQSW010000210.1:0-6818 GCA_038213575.1 Chitinophagales bacterium
ACAGCGCTAATCAATTGATTTCCCGTCCTATTTGTGTGCATACCGTACGTCCTAAAGAGACAGCACTCGGTCAAAGCGCACCTGATGCGGACAGATCCCGACAGGAAGACAACTCACGTTGGGCTTGATTGCTCTAGCAAGCACCAAGAAACAGCGGTAATAAATTGATTTTCAGTCCTATCTGTGTGCATACCGTAAGTCCAAAAGTGCAAGCACTCGTGCAAAGCGCACTTGATGCGGACAGGTCCCGTCAGGAAGACAACTCAGCCCTAGCTTGGCAATTCAATTGGGCAACGACAATGCTCCTCCTTACTCCTCCTTCTTAAAAAACGCCTGCACAATCTGCCCCACATACCCGCCCAGCACACTTTCCACCAGCGCGAGTGCCATGGTCATTTGGGCAAAAGAAAGCACGCCCTGCGCCTTGCGCCCCACGATGAACATCTGCGCCAGCGCATAGAGCGGGAACAACCAAAACGCCACTTTCGTGAGTGTTCCTGACACATACCGACGCCGCAGAACGGCATTTTCGCGGTGCGCGCGGAGATAATCAGCCAGCATGAGCGAGATGTAGGCTACAAACGCAGGCGTCAGCGCGCTAAATGCCGTGAGCGCTTCCTCGTTTTGGAAACCACCCGTTTGCCAGAGGTAGTAAGTCCAGCCGAACACCAGTGCCTTGGCCGCAATCAGCATCCAGAACAGGCGTTTTTTGAATGCACCCTCCTCAATAGGCGGTTTTTTGGCCGCGCCGGGCTTAGGCTCGTCGGGCAGTTCGTCGAGGCAATCGGTGAGGCCTTGCGTGACTCGGGCGTGTAAACGGGAGAATTCTTCGTAGGCAATTTGCCCGGTCGTCCACTGTCGCTGGTGTGCTTCAAGGGTGGCTTGCAGCACGGTGAGGGTATTGGCGGTTTCTGCCGCGCCGCAGATTTCGGCGTAGGACAGGGCGGCTAAGGCGGCTTCGCGAAGTTGGCCCTGGGCTAGGAGTTCGCGGATGTCTTTTTTGGTCATGATTGTTCAGTTGTATCCCGGAACTCTGTTCCGCGGGCAAATGTGTATCCCCGGAACAGAGTTCCGGGGTACGTTTACCTCAATCGCTCTTGTAGCGCATTCCGAAAATTTTTCGCGTAGGTGTCGAGATAATCCTCAAAATCGGGTTCCATGTCCATGTATCCACCTTTGCGGGGCTTGTAAAACCCGGAACCAAACTTGCCTTCCAGGCGGCAGTTGAGGCGGTAGCCATTTGTGGTGGGTAAATAGGTGAACTGGAAAACGAGCCGCTCGCGCTTGATGTCGTTGCATTGCACGCCGAGCCATTTGGCGGTGGCGCACCAGCTTGATTCGATCTCGTCGGTCAGCACCTCCCGGCAGAGGTCGGTGACGGCGAATTGGAGCGTGCTTTCGGTACTTTCCACTTCTTCCACCCGGGGATATCGGTCGTAACAGCGTGCCGTTTCGAAGCGTTGGCGGGCATAGGCAAGGATTTGGGAAAACACCTCAGAGGCAAGCACCTCGCGCTTGACCTCGGCCGTACGGCCTTTGCTGCTGTTGCGGATTGGCGTGGGCTTTACCCCAAAATCAAAGGTTTTAGCCTTGCATTCGTTGAATTTGGCGTCTGTCAGGATGCGGCCGTTTTCCTCCCAAATCCACACATAAAAACAGGGGATGTAGATGTGTTTGCGGTCGCGGACGTAAATCTGGACGTTTCCCTGTACGGCGGGGATTTCCATTTTATGGGCAAAAGCGCGGAAGAGTTTTTCTTCCAAAGGGCGGCCCTCGGCTTTCTCGAAATCGCGGCGGAGTTGCGTCCATTGGTTCACCGCGGAGTCAATGTCGGTGTTGCGGAGATTGAGCAGGAGCTCGAGTTCAGTTTTGCTGTTTTTCTTGAGGCGCACCTCCTCCACATACAAGCGGAGGCCAAGACCGGTGCTGTCAAGCCAGCGTTGGTACTGGATGGATTGTGCCTGGAAAAAAGTGCTGTCTTCGCTGAGGTCTTGGAGGTCTGGGGTTTGGGCAACGAGGGAAACGCAAAGCGCGAGTTGCAAAAAGCAAATGGCGAGCAGGAAAAGGGGGAGGCGAAGCTTCATCATTAGGTTGGTGGTAGCGTTGAGGGTGTGGAAATCACATCATGGTTATGAAGAACAGGATTTTTGATGTGCAAATATACCACCACTCTCCTAAAATACCTTCCCTGCCCAAACAAGCGGCTAGAAACCATGACAACCATTTGGTGGTAATTTATCCTTTCCGATTTCTCAAATCAATATTCACCAAAATCGCTGCTGAAAGAAAAAACAGCGAACCAATTTTATCGGTCTCAATAAAATCGTTCATCAGCATCAGGATATTGATGAGCACGAAACAAAGCAGCGCGGACAAAAGGGCAACACGGGCGCCGCGCTCCCGGGTAAGATGGTAAGTAGATTCTCCCTTTAGCATCACCACCAAACAAAAAAGCAGAAAAAAGAACAGTCCCGGCAAACCCTGTTCCACGGCCACCATCAGGAAATAATTGTGGGTGCTCGAGCGCTCCGGGTTGTCGGAAACGTAGGTGCGAAAGCTGGTGACGGTGTAGTTTTTGTAATGCGTGTAAAAAGTGGCAGGCCCAAAACCGAGTAATGGGCGCTCCTGAATCATGTACGATGCGGCTACCCAGCGATACACCCGCTCCATGGTGGAAATATCTTCCAACTTGGTGGTGGCTTCCAAAAGCCGGTCGAAACGTTCGTGGGTGATGGTTTTTTCGTATTCAGGCGCAAATAAAAGCCAGTTGTCGCGGGTGCCAAGAAAAGTAAAGAACAAAGCAAAAAACAAGGCGACAGCCACTAAGGCTGCTTTCATCAATCTCCATCGAACTACCCAGTATACGCCGATTGCCAGCACCAGAGCACCATAAGCTGCCCGGGTATAAGCGAAATAGATCCCTACCAAAAACACCAATACACCGAATGCCAAAAGCCACCATGCTCCCGAAAACCGCCGATACCAATAGGTGCCATACCATGCGAACGGCAGAAATATAGCCAACAAACAGGCGTACATGACGTGATTTCGGAAGAACGGCTCCAAACACCCATTGATGCTCTCGAAAGAAAAACCGTAGCCCGCATGTCTATATATCACCGTAAGCGTGGCTAAAAAAAGCGGCACAAAAAACCACCACATCAAGGCTTTGTAATCGCGTTCTGAATTCAGAAAACGAGCTGCCCAAAAGTAAAAGACCACGACATACCAGCCTTTGGCCAGCAAAGATTTGAAAGAAATGAGGAAATTTTGGGAAGTAACCACGCAGATCGTCAGCCAAAACAAATGGGCAAAAAGGGCGAGTGTAACCGGGTGGCGAAAAAATCGCACATCTACTTGTCGCCAGTTTCGAGAAAACCAGGCCACGCCTGCCAGCGTGAGCAGCCACATCAAAGGCTCGGAAGGAAGATCCGTGGCGAGACCGCCAGGCAACGAAACCTCCGTGGAGAGTGGAATACAACCCATCATCAGAAAAAAAACCTTTCGGACATCCACCAACGCAAGCCAAACCATGGCCAAGCCTGCAGGGAGTAAGCTCAACCAGGTCATTTCCAGATAAAGTCCTGAAAATATGGCGGCCAGACTTAGCAGTACAAAGGTTGCCACGACCAACCCTTGCGGGTGATCTTTGGGAATGGCAAGCAATTTGGACGCTAGACGGAGCATTTTAATGGTATGGATGGATTTGTCTCAAAGTCATTGTTAGAGGTTTGTCTGAAACAATATGCAGGCTTTTGAACCTCTTTGTAATGGCAAATAGGCGAAATAAATTTCGCGCTACCCCAGCTCCTTCCAGTTCACATCCCGATAAGCATCGGCCAAAAACGCCGCAAAAAGCGTAAAAAAGAAGGCCGCTACTACGGCGCCTAGCACGATTATGCTGCGGCGCGGGCGGTTTTTCATCAGGGGCGGCTCGGCCAATTCGACAATCTGGACCAAGGGGATATTCGTGTTGTACGCGGCCAGAATTTGGTTGTAGCGCTCTAAATCATAGCTTAGCTGCTTGCGCGCCTGGTTGTGCAAGTCATTGGCGACGGCTACCGAACTAATCCCATCATTATAATCTCGTATCGTGAGATTATCACTTTTGACATTGGGAGAGAGCAGCATTTGGCGCTGCCGCACGGCGCCGCGCAGGTTAGCTTTGATGTATTCGATGGTATCGAGTGGTATCAGCGGATTCCCAACCAGCACCTCGAGGCGGGCTGTGTTACGCGTAATGTCTTCTTCGGCACGGGTGAGTTGTCTGGAGAGCTGATTGCCTTGTTCGCCCCCGCCGTAGATTTTGTAGCGGTTTTGAACGATGCGGACGCTATCACCGAGCCGTGAAAGCTCGATCGTTTTTCGCTTCAGGTTTGAATCAAAGGAGGCCAGGAGTTTGGACTGGGTATCTTTGGTGAGGCGTTGACCAATTTCGTCAATCTTTTCGCGTGCGGCATTGGCCATGTCAGAAGCCAATTTCGGGTCGGTGTCTTCAATGGTTAATTCGATGGCATCGTTTCGGTTTTTCTGCACCACATAGAGGTCTCGAAACCTTAACCGCGCCCAATAACGCCCTTCGTGGCTCGCCGAATCAATGCCGTAATGGTTGAAAAGGCCAAAACGCCCGATCATATAGTCCACCAGTTCGTTGCTGGCAGCAATTTCTAAAATCCGGTCTACGTCTTTGTCGGTGCCGAAATACTCGGTCACCTTGCTCATTCCGCCAAAGATCAGTTCGGGTTTGGAAAGATCCTGATTGCTGGGATAGAAGATGGTGGTGGCTTTAAAGTAAGTGTCCATCCACAGCGCGATGCAGATGCTGCCTACCAGCGCGATGAGGCAGGCATTTCGGAGGGCTTTTCTCCATCGGTAAATCGTCCCCAAAACGCCGAGGAGGTTGTCGCGGTTGCTCATAATGAATATTGGCGCAGCACACCGTGGTTCCTAAAAACGAAGCGGTGTATTTGAAAAAAGAAGCGCAAAAGTAAGAAATCTGGTCGCTAAAAAATGGCCTCTAAATCAAGCCTTCGCAAGGCAACCATTCTTTTCATGCTCGCGTCATTGCCCACTAATAATCCATAGTCCGGGCACCAACACCGGTAAATTGATTTAAACCATCCTGCTTTTTTGAAAATGACGAAGAAGAACAACCTTCTCGCGGCCTTCGCCCTGCTTTCCGTTTGCGCGCTCTATGCCTTCGCTTACCCCGAAGCCGTACGCGAAAACGTGCTCACCCTCTTTTTCCCCGGCGGCGAACGGCCTGTGGCGAACATTGTACGGTTGACGGTTGATGGCCAACCGTCCACAGTCAACCGTCCACCGTCTACCGTAGACACCTTTCCTCCCCTCAACGAGCGCTACGACGATTTTATCAACTCGGGTGGCAGCAACCCCGTGGATTTGCGCGACCCGAAGGCGATTGATAAAGCGGTGGAATACGATGCAGCTACCAATATGTACATCGTTACAGAACGCATCGGCGAAGATTTTTACCGCGCTCCTACCTACATGACTTTTGAAGAATATGTGCGCTGGCGCGACGAAAAGCAGCAACGCGAATATTTTGACCGTTTGCAAGGCGTCGTATCGGCGGATGGCAAAAGCGCCGATGGCACGAACGACCCTGTTTCTAAATTCAACTTCAAAAACTCTCTGATTGATCGCCTTTTTGGCGGCACCAACGTGGATATCAAGCCACAGGGCAACATCAACCTGACTTTCGGCTATGATTGGCAAAAGATCCAGAACCCCATCCTGACCCTTCGCCAGCAGACCAACGGCAATTTCGATTTTGACATGGACATCAACATGAGTGCCCAGGGCAAAATCGGAGAAAAACTAAACCTAAACTTCAACTACAACACGCAGGCGACCTTCGATTTTGACAACCAAATGAAGATCAACTACGATACGAAGGGGTTTTCAGAAGACGAGATTATCCAGAACGTAGAGGCGGGCAACGTGTCCATGCCCCTCCGCTCCAACCTCATCAAAGGAGCACAAAATCTTTTTGGCATCAAGACGGAAATGAAATTTGGTCACCTGCGCACCACCCTCGTGGCCAGCCAGCAGCGTTCCAAACAGCAAAGCCTCAAAATACAAGGCGGCTCGCAGGTGCAGACATTTGAGAAGCCGATTGACGAATACGACGAGAACCGCCACTTTTTTGTGAGCCAATGGAACCGGAACCAATTCGAACCGGCCATGAAATGCCTCCCCGTGCCGCAGTCGTTGTTCAACATAACGCGCATGGAGGTGTGGATCACGAACGACAAACAGGATTTCCAAAATACCCGCGACGTGGTTCCGATCACTGAGTTGGCGGAGCCTGATTCTGTCTCAGCTGCTTGGAAACTCCTCACCCCTCCAGGCCGAGACATCAACGGAAATGGGTTGCCCGCCAACCAAAACAATGGACTCTACAAAGAAATCTTGTCAGAGTTGAATTCAGACCCTACCCTTCGCTTTAGCGAACGGGTAGTAAGCAGACTCAGCGGCAGCCCTTTCAACCTCAGGCAGATCAGGGATTTTGAAAAAATGAACGCCCGCTTGCTTTCCCCACAAGAATTCAGCTACCACGATCAATTGGGCTTTATCAGCATCAACCTCAATGTACAACCCGATCAAGTTGTGGGTGTGGCCTTGTCGTACACTTACAATGGAGAGCCGTACAAAATCGGTGAATTTTCAGACGAGGTGCCCAAGAAGAGTTCGGAAGACACCCTGAAAACCAACGTGCTTTTCTTGAAAATGCTGAAAAGCACCACGGCAAATGTCAAGTATCCCATCTGGGATCTGATGATGAAAAACGTGTA
>JBBQSW010000211.1:0-6813 GCA_038213575.1 Chitinophagales bacterium
GGCAATGTGCCTGCCATGCCTCTGGTCTCTGTTTCCGGACCGACCGTGCTGTGCCCTGGTGAATCGGTCGTACTCACAGTTACAGAGGTTTGTTCGGACTGCACCGTGCAATGGTCCACTGGCGAGATTGGGCCGAGTGTCAACATCGCCACAGACGGTCTTTACACCGCCATTCTCAGCAATACTTGCGGCGAAAGTCCAAGCTCTAATCCAATCGCCGTTGCCACAGGAACTTTGCATAGCGCAAGCAGCATCTCCGCCTCCGGCGCTACGGCGCTTTGCCCAAACGAATCCGTCGTGCTCACGGCGGACAATGTATGCCTGGGATGTATCGTACAATGGTCTAGCGGCGAGACGGGGGCTAGCATAACTGTTTCTTCTGAGGGCATTTTTACGGCTATCGTAAGCAATATTTGCGACGAAAGCCCGGCCTCCAATGTCATCACCGTCACCCTGGGAACGCTGCCCGGCACACCCTCCATTTCGGCCACCGGCTCTACTATACTCTGCCCGAACGAATCCGTTGTGCTTGCTGTTGAAAATGTATGTTCGGACTGTATCGTGAATTGGTCCAATGGCGAGACGGGGGCGAGTATCACCGTCTCTACAGCGGGTATGTACACGGCTAGCCTCCGCAACCCTTGCGGCGAAAGTCCAGCCTCCAATGGCATCCCTGTTACGGTGGGTCTTGCCCCTGCCGCACCCAATGTTACAACTTCTGGAACCACGACGCTCTGTTCTGGAGCATCGGTCGTGCTTACGATAGACAACATTTGCGCAGACTGCAGCACCCATTGGTCTAATGGGGAGACCGGATCGAGCATTACCGTTACCACTGAAGGTGCGTTCACGGCCATCCAAAGCAATATTTGTGGCGAAAGCCCGGTTTCCAATGCTATAACTGTGACAGTTCACCCGCCTTTTGTGCCGGCCTTGCAAGTTAGCGACCTTTGCGATTTGACCGCACCTGCTGGCAGTAATTACCAATGGTTCCTGAATGGAGTATTAATTCCAGATGCGACCGGTCAGTTTTGGTCCGCAGAAATAGCGGGTAATTATGTGGTAAGCATGAAAGACCCAACAGGTTGCGTGGGAACCTCAGAACCCATTTTTGCCGAAGCCTGTATAAGCAATACCTTCAATGTAAGCGGCGCCCTGTCGGTTCGGGTGTATCCGAGCCCAGCGCAGGATCGGGTTTTCCTCGACCTTCAGTTGAAGCAAAGTACGAATGCCCATTTGGATTTGTACGCCACCGACGGTCGTTTTGTGGGGCGCTTGTTCCAAGGCGAAATTTTGCCTGGCGGGCAAATTTTGGACCTTAAGTTGCCGGACTTGCCAGCGGGTGTTTATCAATACCGAATGGTGACGGAGATGGGGAGTTTGATCGGTAATTTGGTGGTGCAGCGGCGGTAATACCCTGGAATTTGGCTTGATTTTCTCGCAAGATTATGGGTATCCCACCCAAACGCTAATTTTAAAACAAAATATTTTAAATTAAGGGCAATAAAATTGCCTCGCTGCACTATTTTCGCCCCCAATATCAAAATATCTCCTGCCAGCCGGCAGGTAGGCCGTATCTTAGTACCGATGAAACCAAATCCCCTGTCCAACAGTCCATGCTGAAACGCCTACACATCCGAAACTACGCGCTCATAGACGAACTCGAAATCAACTTTTCCGAGCGCCTCACCATCATCACCGGCGAAACCGGGGCAGGTAAATCCATTCTCCTCGGCGCTCTTGGCCTTATCATGGGCGAACGCGCCGACACCAAGGTGTTTTACAATGACGCAGAGAAATGTGTGGTGGAAGCCTTTTTTGACGTGTCGGAATATGACTTGCGCGCGTTTTTTGAAGAACACGAGCTAGACTACGATCCCGAAGTTGTCATTCGCCGAGAACTATCCCCCACGGGCAAAAGCCGCGCTTTCGTGAATGACACCCCCGCCAACAATCAGGTACTCCAGCGGCTCACAGAGAACCTCATAGACCTCCACCAGCAATTCGATACCCTCGACATCCACAATGTCAATTTCCAACTGCGGATGATTGACGCACTGGCCGAAAACGGCCCCATGCTCAAGGAATATCAACAGGGCTACCGACAATACGCTGCCGACAAAAAACGCCTCGCCGAGCTCATCGAACGCAGCCAAAGCGGCGCAAAAGAGATGGAGTTCCTCCGCTTCCAACTCGACGAACTCCAGTCCGCCGGCCTCCAAGAAGGCGAACAGGAATCCCTCGAAGGCGAACTTGCCCAATTGACCAACGCGGAAGACATCAAGCGCAGTTACGGTGCGGCCTACAACCACCTTTCCGAAAGCGAGATGAACCTCGTGGGCCAACTCCAGGAACTCGCCCGCAGCATCTCGCCCACCCGAAAACTTTCGCCGCAACTTTCGGCCCTCAGCGAGCGCATGGATGCCGCGATCATTGATTTGCAAGACCTTGCCAAAGATTTTGAACGCATCGCAGAAGGTACAGAGCACGACCCTCAGCGCATCACCGAAGCTCAGGAACGGCTCAATGTGATGTTCAAACTCCAGAAAAAACACGGCGTATCGGGTGTTCTTGAACTGCTCCAAATTCAGGCCGATCTCGAACAACAAACGGCAGGCTACACCAATCTCGACAGCGAAATCGCAAAACTCGAACAGGTCATCGCGAAGCAAGAAAAAGCCCTCCGCTCCACCGCCAGCACGCTCAGCCAACGCCGCCGTGCCGTGCCGCCCAAATTCGAGGAGCGGGTGCAGGCCATGCTGACCCAACTGTCCATGCCCCATGCCCGCCTGAAAGTCGAAATCGCCGAGCTCAGCCAACTCGGACCCACAGGCCTCGATGACGTACAATTCCTTTTTGCTACCAACATTGGTGCGCGCTACCTGCCCATCAAAGACGTGGCTTCCGGCGGCGAGCTCTCTCGCCTCACGCTCTGCACCAAAAGCCTCGTGGCGGATGCCATCCCCCTGCCCACACTTATTTTTGATGAAATTGACTCAGGCATCAGCGGCGACGTGTCGCTCAAAATGGGTATCATCCTCAAGGAATTGAGCGCCCGCCACCAGGTCATCAGCATTACCCACACCCCGCAAATTGCCGCCCGTGCCGACGCGCATTATTTCGTGTATAAGAAAGTAGAAGGTCAGCGCACCGTCACCAATGTTCGATTCCTTGCCCCAGATGAGCGGGTGCGTTCCATTGCAGTGATGTTGAGCGGGAATCCGCCGAGCGAGGCGGCGATTGCAACGGCGAGGGAGTTGGTGGAGGGGTAAACCGGTTGACCTTGGCAAGGAGGGGGTAGCTGGGCTGAAAGAAGAATGTGTTGGCGGTTTGAAAAGTATTGCCGAATTTTGTAAGTCAAAATGAAAGGAGCAACCGCCATCAAAAATTCAATTTATCCAATTTTGCTTCCTATACCAGCCATTTAAGAAGGTGGAAAATTCTTCCCATTGGAAGAAATTCCGGCAAAAGGCAAATTCAAAGTCATCATTACTTTCATTGAAGCACTGGATCCCGAGGAAGATGTCCGAAATTTTGTCGCATAAACCGACGCTTAACCTTCTGGGAAAACGAAGCAGTTGAAAAAGTCGCATGAAAACTGGCGATAATATACCTCCTGTAGTACCGCTGAGCTTAGGTCAAAAAAACAACGCTCAGCGGAAAATTCGCTACAAAGATTTAATGGGCATTGCTTTTATTCGCCAAAATATAATATGAACGAGAAACAAGCAATAAGAAAGGCAGAGAAATTTTGCAGTAATCTGCAGGATAAAGTGGAAGGATTTTTACTTTCAATTGATTGCTATGGCGTTGTAGAAAAACATGATTCCTCCGAAATGCTTGAACGTGGTTTTATGTATTTCCTTAATGATTATGAGTGTTGGCTTTTCACATGCCGCTTGGTTATCAAAAGGTATAACTTAGACATTTTAAAACACCCACAACGAAAACTATTCACTTGGTAAAAAACTGCAACTACTTTGGATGGCAGAGCGGGCAAACGATCACTCTTAAACAAGTAAAATAGAATCCATTTCCGCTTCTCCAAGTGTTCTCTTTAGCACATATCGCATCCCATCGCCGCGCCTATAATTAGGAGAAGCAACACGCAGCGCGGAAGAGGTCTCCACATTTGGCACCTACAGAACTATTTCTAAGTCATCTTCTCATGAAAATTTTCATAGCATCTGCCGACCAAGATCGCGAAGTGTGCAATAATCTGCTTCAACACTTAAACCTTTTGAAAGATCGGAAGGGTTGGAGTATCTGGCCTGCCCAAAAAATAAGGCCAGAAGATCATTGGGGAGTTGAAGCCAAGCAGCAATTATTTAATGCAGATATTGTAATTCTGCTTCTTAGTTCGTATTTCTTCAATTCCAAAAATATCGTCGAAACGGAATTACTTGAAGTAATCGATAAACACAAAATGGGTAAATGTCAGGTGATTCCTGTCATAGTCAGGGCATGCCATTGGAAGGAAACTTCATTGGGCGAACACCTAAAAACGGATAATATACAAATTTTCCCATTTGGGGAAAGGCCTATTATGTCAAAAAGTTTTTGGGATCACGAAGACCAACCATATTTTGAGGCTGTTGCAGGTATCAAAGATACTATTCAGGCATTCCAAGAAAAAAAGAAGGAAGATCTATTGACTGCTGAACTTGAAGCATTGACCTTGCAAAAACAAGAGCAGGAGAACAATATAAAAGAAAAAGTGGTAATTGCCTCCCTAGAAACTGAATACGTACATCGAACTGTAGATCAAACGGCGTGGCACTTAGCAACCAATACGAACAGCATAGTAGGCTATCAAACCTATTTAAATCAACACCCTCAGGGTGGTTTTGCAATTGAATCTCAGATTAAGATTAAAGAATTAACAGAAAAGGCAGGTGCAGCAAAACGATATCGCCGCTATGCTTCGATTTGTATGGTGGTGCTAGCAGTGCTTTTTTTTGCTATTTGGGTGACTCCAAAAATATTTAATACTGACAAAGAAGCACTTGAAGCAGAAAGCAGCTCTAACACATCCTCTTCTGAAAACTCAGACAATCCAAATAAAATAGAATCTGGCTTTGAAATGGTGGCCGTCGAAGGCGGAACATTTATTATGGGCAGTCCTGAGAATAAGGAGGCCATAATCTTCGATGAATGTCAACATAGTGTTACAATTAATCCTTTCAATATTGGCAAATATGAAGTCACACAAGCGGATTGGCGAAGTGTGATGGGGAGTAATCCACCTGAAAATGAATTTGATGGTTGCGATCAGTGTCCCGTAGATCAAGTATCCTGGGATGATATTCAGGATTTTTTAAGAAAAATAAACTCCAAATATCCTGGCAAAAACTATCGTCTGCCCACCGAAGCTGAATGGGAATATGCTGCTCGTGGGGGCAATGAAAGTCGCGGTTACACCTATTCTGGTTCCAATGACCCTCTTACAGTTGCTTGGCATCCTAACAACTCAGATAATAAAACACATCCTATTGGACAAAAAAAACCTAACGAACTTGGCCTTTATGATATGAGCGGCAACGTTTGGGAATGGTGCCAAGATTTATATTTTGCTTACACCTCGAACTGTAAATTGAACGGTTCTTTCAATGAAGGCTATGTTCTTCGAGGAGGAGGTTACTGGCATGGTCAAATTTCAGGATATACAAGTACTACTAATCGAGGACATTCCGAGCCGACCAATAGAGGTCCTGGCTCTTTTGGGTTTCGGTTAGTTACCGCCAAGCAAATCTCTATTTCACCAAATTCAGGACTGCAAAAAAACTCAAATTTCATTTTTGACTATCCACTAGTAAAAGTAGAAGGCGGAACCTTCCAAATGGGTAGCAATGACCACACATTTAATTCCAAACTTTGTACACACCCAGTAACACTAAGCGCATTTAGTATTGGCAAATATGAAGTTACACAATCACAATGGATGTCTGTTATGGGCAATAACCCTTCGCAGCACAAAAACTGTGATGAATGCCCAGTTGAAAATGTGTCTTGGGATAATATTCAATCGTTCATAAACAAACTCAATGAAAAGACAGGAGGAAACTATAGCCTTCCCACAGAAGCTGAATGGGAATATGCCGCTCGAGGGGGAAACAAAAGCCGCGGTTACGAGTATGCTGGCTCAAACGATCTCAATAGTATTGCCTGGTATAAATCACCAAGTTATCCTGTCGGTCAAAAGAAATCCAACGAACTTGGCCTTTATGATATGAGTGGGAATGTGATGGAGTGGTGTCAAGACAGTTATAAGTCTTATCCATGTGAAAGCGTTGGGTTTCGTTATGCAACCCGCATTGTACGTGGTGGTGGCGGTAAAATATGGGACCCATTTTTTTGCCTGGTGTATTTTCGTGCTGCACAACCACCATTTTATTTCTGGGACTCCCTAGGCTTCCGACTTACACAGAAATGATTTTAAATTTTTTACGCTTTTCTTGAACTCCCAAACCTTATCTCAAATATCCCCCTAAACTCATCCTCGTTCACCACATTTATTTTTGGGAAGGCGATCTTCTTTAGATGATTGAAATGACGATCATTGGTGACTAAATAGTCAGAGCCTGCTGCAATGGCGCAGTCAGCAAACTTTTCGTCATCCTCGTCTTGTGGAATGAGTTGCCAGAAATAATACTTGTTTATGTAGAGGATATTAGGGAGGATTTCGAGTGCCGTGAGAAAGATCTCAGCGGTTTGGGCATCGTAGTAGACCTCAAATACTTCCGCGTACTCGTCCAAAATGTCAGTGGTGACGCAAAGCGAGATTTGTTGCCGTTCCAGAGCTTTGCGAATCCA
>JBBQSW010000212.1:0-6794 GCA_038213575.1 Chitinophagales bacterium
CAGGGGCACGAAGTCTTTGATAGTTTGGTCAGATTATTTTGAGATGAGACTAGGCGCGACGAAGGATTGTAGCGGGCTCTCCATGACTGAGGCGCAACAAAGTATCAGTTCAAAAGAGTCGACCAAACCGTCAAAGACTTCTTGCCCCTGCCACTTGTACCCCCCCCTTTAATCCCCCCTGCTCTCAATCGGTCTCATCGAAAAGATGGTTGCCTTTAATCTACGGCCAGTGGCACAAGAAGCTATAGGGTTGCAAAACTTGCAACTTGCTACTTGAAACTGGCTTTCGCCTTCTGTTGTGCAACATTTTTTCACTTCATAACCGGTTGTATCCATGCGACAGCTTCTACTAACCATTTGTTTTTCAACACTTTTCTTCTCCCATCTCTTTCATGCACAAACGGGTTGCCCTGGCTGTGTGGTCAATGTGCCCACAGGTTTTCCAGCCGACACGATTTATCTGCCCGACTTGCCCGATGGGGTAAAGGGCACTCCTTACGATCAGGATGTGTCGTTCCGATTGCCCAAAACCACCACGCCCGTAAATGCCGTTGACAGTACCACTCCACCTGGACTGACCATTTCAAAATTTGAAATCCTCTCTGTTGACGGCCTGCCGCCGGGGCTTTACTGGCAATTGAATCAGTCTGAATTTAACCCCGCATCGCAGACAGATGGTTGTATAAAAATATGCGGCACACCCTTGGAGACTGACTCGTTTGAACTGACCGTGAAACTAAAAGCTACGGTGTTCATCCTATCGCAAGTGTCTACGTTCCCCATGTCGCTGTACATCGCTCCCAAAGTCAGCATGACCGATGGGTTCTCGATCACCAACCCAATCAGCTGCGGGAGTGCTACCGTATCATTTACCAATAATGTGCCGTCCAACGACGTGGACGGTTTCTCCTACCTCTGGGATTTTGGCGACGGTTCTCCGATGTCCACAGAGGAAACCCCCGCTCCCCACCTTTATCCGCCAGGCGTGTATGAGATTGCATATCAAGCCATTGTTGATACCGCGGGCTATATATTGGAGAGTATTCGGGTCACTGACATTGACTGCACGGACCCGCCACTTTTCGGGAATCCAGACCTTTTTCTTGAAATTCGTTCCCCGGACGGCGCCCTGGCCTTCAACTCTTCGCCAGCCATCAACAGTACCTCCTTGCCATATACTTTCCCGGTGAACCTTCATCTTGGGCCAGGCAACTACCAGTTGCAAGTGTGGGACGATGATGCTGGTATCAAAGGCTCGGACGACAATTGTGGCACGCTTTCTTTCAACATTTTGAGCGATGGCACGCTGGTGGCGGGCGGTCTCACGGTAGAAATGACCATTCTCCACCCGATTGACACTATCCTTTCGCGGGACACGGTGGTTGTTTACCCGCAACCGATTGTCCCCATGGTGAATGCACCCAATGGATTGATCGCGTGTGGAGGCTCGGCCGAGGTAGTGTTGTCCTCGTCTTATGGGTTTGGGAATCAATGGATTTTGGACGGCAGTTTGATTCCGAGCGCAACCGACTTTATCTATATGCCCACAGTGAGCGGGGCCTATCAGGTGCAATACATATCGCCGAATGGCTGTGTAGCTACTTCGGAGGTGTCCAATGTGATGATAAATCCGCTACCCGATGCACCAGAGTGGTTCAATTTCAACAACTCACTGCGCGTAAGCCACCCGTCGAACTTGCCCGCCCAATATTCGCTTCAATGGTACAATGGCAGTAGCCTCATCCCGGGCGAAACGAGCTTGTGGTATTGCTCTCAGGCGAGTGGCACCTATGGCCTGGTAGTGACGGATTTGGCGACCAGCTGCACCAGCTCCTATTCGGCGTCTGTGACCAACAACCCGAATTACAATTGCCTTACGGGCACGAATGCTCCTGATATTCAAGCGTTTGACATCCTGCCCAACCCGACGTCTGGCTCGGTAATGCTGCGCTTGCAATCGCCCTTGAAACAAAGCGGCATAATTCGTGTGTGGGATGCAACTGGGCGGGTGGTACAAACCTATCCAGCCGAAACTGGCATGAACGAGATTTTGCTGGAGCTCGGTTCATTGAGCGCAGGAGTGTATGCCGTGGAAATCCTGGCGGAGGATTTTCGTGGATTGGGTAGGGTGCTCAGGATGTGAGTACGGCGATAGGAAATTGTTGTGGAGGACTTTAGGGAAAAGAGAAAGCCCCGACATTTAAAAATAAACGTACCTGGTTTGCACAATCTCAAAATCCCGAAGGGATTGAACATGAATAGCCCCGGATGAAATCCGGGGCTATTCATATTCAATCCCTTCGGGATTTTTAAAAGGCTTACCAGTTAAAAATAAACCCGATACATCACATTCGGAAAAAACCCAAACTGCGTCAAATACCCGATACCTCCCGGCGCACTTTCATCATAGAATTCGCTTATTTTCCCTTTATGGTTGGTCACGTTGTCGAGGTTCAGGAATAGCTCGTGTGTAGCCCTTGGCTTTTGCCATTTGTAACTCGCGGATAGCACCACCTGATACACATCCTCGATCTTATCGTCGAAGGCCTTTTCGTAATCCCAGAACTGATTGTTTTCAGGGTCAACGGCCAGATTCCCGTCCGTATCCCGAAGCAGCGGGATGATCTTTTTCCCTCCTGTAAAAAACACCTTGGCGTTCAGTCCCAACGTTTTATTCTTCTTCCTGCCCAGTTGTGTAAATTCTTTCCCGCACAGGAAATTCACCAGATAGTTGCTATTGTATTGGGTATTGCGCTCCACTCCTTCAAGGGATTTGTATTTCGATTGGTACAAGGACGTGTTGAACAGGAAATAAAAGTTATGATGAAAAAAACGCTCTACGGTGAGTTCGATCCCATAGTTTTTACCGGTGCCTTTGTTCACCAGATCTACATAGCGGAACTCAAGTCCTTCGTTGATGGTGGCGTAATAACTCGTATCATTATTTTCAACCGGGAGGTTGTATAAATGCTGGTAATAGGCTTCGATTTTGGCCGATAGATGTTTGCCAAAACGCTGCTCATAGCCGAGCACAAAATGATGGGCTTTCAACAAGCCGAGGTCTTTATTGGGCTCCACAATGCTGCCGTCGGGCAGCTCCACCTTTGCAAAATAGTTGTGGACGCTTTCCATGGTGCTGTGGCTGCCATATCCGGCGTTGACTGCACTGCTGGGGTTCAATTGCCAGTGCATGGCCACCCGGGGTTCAAGCGTACTTTTTTGGTTGTACAGTACATTCATGTTGTGCAGGCCTGATACCAGGGTCAGGTTTTCATTGATTCTGGACCGCACACTGACAAAGTTGCGCAGGGTACCGATATTTTCATTAAAATCAACCAGACTAAAGCGCTCATTGGCTTCTGAATCCCAATTGCTCTGTTTGAATTGATACCCAAAAACGCTGTACTTCGTGCCAATCTGGAGTTTGTTTTTCGGGTTGATTTTATAGTTGTAGGTCACGGCCCCCCGGTAGGTGTTTTTTTGCAATCGGCTGTTGAAATTGAGCGTCCTGCTGATGGCCGAATCCCGCAAAAACTGGCCATTATCGTCGTAAATTTTGATCACTCGTTTTTCAAAAATATCGTCGTCAATGCCCTCGCTCGAATAAGCCAGCGTGGTGCGGATATGGCTTTTGCTGTTGATACTGTAGGTATGGTTTAAGCCTGTGTTCAAGAGGAAAGCGCCTTTGTTAAAGTCCTCATTGATCTCACTTTTTAAGGAGCCGTTTCCGGGTGTTTCCCAAAGGGCCGGGGTCACGTCTTCGAGTAAAAAACTGCTTTTGCCGCCCATTGCAAAAATGGAAAAGACACCTGCTTTTTTAGTAGGCAGCACCACTTTAAACGCCGCATCCTGAAACTTCAATGAGCCTGCGATGTCAACCAAACCCAGGTCGCTGATCATAGAAATTGTTGAATATCTGTAATTTACAAGGAAAGAACCGCCGTAGCCTTTTTTGAACGGCCCTTCCAAAGTGAACTCGGTGCCGAGCAGGCCAAGGCTAAAAACGGACTCAAATTGCTCGTTGTTTCCCGCCCGGAGTTTTACATCATATACCCCCGAAAGCACGTCGCCATATTCCGGGGAAAAGGCGCCCGTGTAAAAATCGGAGGTCGCCAAAAGGTTGTTGTTCAGCGTGCTGACGGAGCCTCCTACTGCACTTTGATCGCCAAAATGGTTGGGATTGGTAATTTCCACCCCTTCCAGCCGCCATTGGACGTATTTGGGTGAGTTGCCGCGTATGATGACGTCGTTGCTGCCGTCCTGCGTATTGGTCACGCCTGCAAAATTGGACATGATACGCGAGGGATCGTTGAACCCTCCGGCATAGCGGTTGGTCTGTTCTGGCGATATGGATCGGGCGCTCAGGATCGCCATATCGTTTAGGGCCTCGCCTTTGTTTGAATTGGCCGAAACTACCACCTCGTTCAATCTCGAAATGGATTCCTGCAAATTGACGTTCAGGATCAATTCTTTGCCCGAATTCAGCACCAGGTTCGACAAAATTTGATCGTCGTAGCCCACATAGGCGCATTGAAGGGATATCCTGCCAATTGGCACTTTTTCCAGCCTGAAATTACCCTGTGCATCACTTACGGTGCCGAGCCTGGGTTCAGTGTCCAATATCACGATCTGCACCCCAATCAAAGGCAATTTACTATCAGAATCAAGGACGGTCCCTCGGACCATTTGTGTCAGTTTTTGAGCGAATGCCGGGTTGAAGCAAGCGAGCAGAAATAAAAAGGTGAAAGCAAGTTTTTGCATGACAAATTGAATGTTTTTGTGTTTTCGTTAAATTCTGGGGCAAAGGTCAAGGGCGTCCAATCCCGATTCATTGACTTTGGTTAAGAAGTGATTTTGAGCAAAAAAAAGAGGCGATGACATTGCGTCATCGCCTCTTTTTTTGCGTCTTTATTATCTTAACGTGAGTTTTGAAAAAGCCGCATCGCGGCGACATTATGGTAGCGCCAGCGTTAAATTTTTTCAGAACGGCGTAGCCGTGGCATTATTACGGCATAAAAATGTCACGGCTGCGCCGTTCCTTTCCTCACAAACGCCCTATTGGGCTGCCAGAATGGCACCGCGATGCGGTTTTTATTGAAATCCGAAAAATGAACCTATCCAAAACTCACGTTATCTCAGCATAATTCGCTTTCGAATTCTGCTCAATGATTCCGGCTTGATGCCCAAATAACTGGCCAACTGGTACTGCGGAACCCGCTCAATAAGCTCTGGTCTGGATTTTAATAAATTCATATAACGTTCCTCCGGACTGCTGAGCATAAAAGCGGCGAAATCATGTTGACTTTTGCCCAATTCATCTTCTACAGCAATGCGGCATACCATTTCAAACTGTGGGTGTTTTTGAAAAAACCTAAGCTCATCTTCAGGAGTCCCTACGGATAAAATGCAATCTTCCACACAGGATAAATAGAATTTGGAGGGCTTCTTTTTGAACGTCCCCTCATTGGGTGAGATTGGCTGTCCCTCGGTATAGAAATTGGTGGTTCTTTCTTCCCCGTCTATCAGATAATATTGTCTTACACAGCCTTTCATGTTAAAATAGCACAGGTTGGAGACTTGCCCTTCTCTAAGCAGGATATCCCCTTTTTTAAAAGTCCGAATATGGATGCTTTCGAGTATAACTTTGGCTTCCGCTTCGCTTAATTCCATAAACCTCGAAACATATCGGATGATCTCGGATTCAGGGGAACGTTGCCGCGGCGATTTTGCCCAGGCGGTATCCGGGGCGCCATTCATTGTTTGTACCATGTAGTTGATTTATTAAATTACCATGGTAAAGATAAGATAACCCGACCTTCGATCAGCCCCCCTTTTCGACGTATGGCAGCATCAAACAGTCAGTTTTGGGCGTGTTAATCTACCAGCGGAACTGGTAAGCACGAACGTGAGCATGGGCTACGTGGCCGCGCTTAGTCGGCCATGTGAGACCATGCAGAGTTAACCCCCTTTTATATACTCGTTTATTTGGCTTCGGGTTGAGTTAGTTTTCATTCACAAAACTTTCTTTATACTCTTTTGAAGTCAACACAGTATCATACAAACCAATGTCCTCGCCTTCGTGCTTATTGATTCCGATATATTCCAAACTTGCCCATGGCCTTGAATATCGGCGGCAATGCTTCCACTCCAATTCCTGCGCTCGTGCCTGCTGCTACGATGACATCATAATCGAAATAGAATTTGTTTTGTCGCTCTTCCAACAAGTTTTTCATTGCATGGCAAGATGCAACACTCGGTAAAAACCAAAAAGTATGGGTCAGTACATTGAGCAAAGGCGCATGGGAAAAAGGCAGGGGCGGCTTTTGTGCGCCCATTTTCAGGTTATCAATCGTTGTTTCAGAAAAAGAACCCCGAATCAAATCCAACCATTTTTGCACTTCGTTTTCGTAGGTAAATTTAGCAGCACCCACCAAGCCATTGGCTGAAAAAAACACATTCAAATCAAACTCATTGAACGCCCCTTTCATGGCAATTTCACGCCACGCTCCATAATGATATTCGTCAAAAATGACAGAATCCCAATGGGTGCTGTGTACCCATTCATTTCTTACTTTGATGCCGCCCACTTCGTTTTTGCCGAGATAATCCTGAAAAGAACCAAAACACACAATAAGCAATCGTCTTGTCCACCGCTTCCGATTGTTCAGGGCGCATAACGAAGTTGAGCGTTCGGTTTTCTTCGTTTTTTACGCCGCTTTGTATTTCGAGCAGGGCTGCTTGTATATCCTTGACCGTACACCTGAACCATTCACCTTCGGTATTGACGATGCCTT
>JBBQSW010000213.1:0-6791 GCA_038213575.1 Chitinophagales bacterium
AATCCACCCGTGCCAACGCCACATTTTCGGATGGCAAAGACCAGATCATCGGCTGGTGTGCAGTTGTCATCCGCATGGAGCAGGAAGTCACTTGCAAAGAGTGTAATCATACCTGTTTGCATCAGGTTGCCACTCAGTCCGTTATGACACACTATGGTGGGTGATTTGCAGTCCTTTACTATAAATTCGTACTCACACACGCTTTCGTTGCCGCAACCGTCGGAGGCAATCCACTTGATTTTGTGCTTGCCATAGGGCAATTCTGGCACAACGTAGGTGGCGGGCGAGGCGGGCGTATTCCAGCGTACGGATGCGCCAAGGCTTGTGCCGTTCACGGTGGTTTGCATCGCAAATCGGTACTTCTGATTGGGGCCAACAGGCCGCTTGTCGAACTGGCGCGGAGTGCCGCCAGCGAAATTGGGTGTGTTCACGTTACCGTAATTCACCGTTCCTGCTGCGGGTGGGTTTGTGCTGCTCACTACTGTTTCCATAGTTCCATCGCCGTCTGTGTCGAGGAAGAGGAGGTAACGAATGTTCAAGTTAGCGCCAGAGCAGAAGTCGGTGGCCGAAATGCTTAGGTCAACGGGAGCCTCACAGAGGTCGTGCGACTGGCTATTTATATCCCACCAATAGCTTTCGTTCCAGAACTGCGGGTCGTTGTTGCTCAAGTCGCAGAATTCCTGCGGACTGGGTGGGCACACCATGATAGGTGCCTGTGTGTCAATGATTTTGATGATTTGCTTGTACTTGTAACAGTTTGCGTTTTTATCCCAGAATGTGCAAAAATTCGTTGCCTGTGGGTCGGAGGGGTTGATTCTAACCACTGTTGGCGCCCAGGGTGCAGGTGTTCCGCAGGCAGAAACAATCGGCCCTGGCAGGTTGGTGAAATGGTTGGTATTGTTGTTAGGGTTCGGATTCGGCACATCAATGCATGGCAAGTTCGGGTTGTAGGTACACCAGTTGATGATCGTCCAGGTACGCTCGATCTTGTAGCATGCATCGGGTACTACGGTGAAAACTTGATCTACATAACTCACACCCAACAGTTCACAATCTTCCCCAAAGAACTGAGGCTCGCCAAACAAACCGGTACCGTCGCATACGGTCACGATGGCATCGTCCGGGAATTTGATAAAATAATCCTGTTCGTAGTTGACGACGATGCGCTGGGTGCATTGCGAACT
The DNA here is from genome assembly GCA_038213575.1 of Chitinophagales bacterium. GTDB lineage: Bacteria > Bacteroidota > Bacteroidia > Chitinophagales > Saprospiraceae > M3007. The sequence continues at coordinate 1,185 of JBBQSW010000213.1, forward strand.
TGCGCCATGGCAATCGAACACCCGAAATGTGCGCAAAATCGTGCCCTTGTTGCAAACCGAGTCAAAATTGTTGTAATTAACCGTATGCGTAAGGCCTTTTTGACCTTGATAATGGTAGGATGTGTCAAGGCAGCAGTTATCATAGACGGTTGGTTTACCGTAAGTCCAAAGGCTTGGGTCAAAATTTTCGCAATTGACCGTAATGTTGAAGGGCGTGACGCAAGTGGGTTTCAGCTTGTCTTGCACTTGTACCATCACTTCACATTCGTTGTAGATCGGCTCCCCGTCGGGGTAGGTGGATATGGTGCCGTCCACATTCAATTGATACACCCGCAGGATGACCTTTAATTCTGTGCCTACTTCGCAGCAATAGAACTTTATAGAATCAGATTCTGCCGTAGCAAGTTCGAATTCGCTCATCAACCCTGCATTTCCACTACAAGGGGCATGGTCGAGTGAATTGATACAATCGCCATAAGGTGCGGATCTTCGGATGGTGAATTTAATATTACTGCACTCGTCATAAGACCCATCGTCAAAGGTCGTGGCGCGTACCCAAGACACTCCGGCAAATTCGCAGTTGGCAAAATTCGCCACATAACAATCGTTCGGATCGTCTTTGCCAATGGCTACGACGGTCGTTTCGTCACAAGCCGCAACTGGTGGGACGTAGTCCGCTACGGTGAGGTTAAAGGTGATACTGCTTGTGTTTCCACAGTCGTCCTCTGCAATGTAGGTCACAAAGTGCGTTCCAATCGGGATGCAAGGTGTGAGGTTAAAGGCCGCGAGCGTGTCAGGATGGATCGGCACATTGCCTGGGAAATTGTAAAGGCCCCCATTTACAGCAATCGTGTTGATGCCTCCATTCGGATCAAACGTGGTGATCCAGGCTTGAATTTTGTTAACCTGTGAGCAACTGTCCATCAACAAAACCTCCGGCAGATTCATGCTACTGCAGCAATCGTCAGGGTCTGTGGTTACGAACATATCTGCTGGCTGTGTAAGAAATACTGGCCCCTCATTATCTACTACTTGTATGATTTGTAAATGGGTAGTGATTTTGCCGGTACATCCGTCCACTGCCGTCCACATGCGAGAGATCGTGTAACTCCCATCACATATCCACACTGGCGTATCGTGATGTTCCCAAACAATATTGCCGCCATCGGGAAACCCAAAAACTTCGGGGTATCCCTGTAGTCCTTGATCTTCAATCCAGTCAGGGCTAGGGTATTCGCCGACCGTGCACTTGAAAGTTTGTTCATCTATCCCATCATAATCGGGTGGGAAAGCGATGTCAGACAAGGATGGGCGCAACAAATGGATCGTTTGGTCGCAATAGGCTTTGTTGCCACTTGCGTCTTTAGCCATCCAATGGCGCGTCACGATGGACTTTAAGCCAGTAGAGCAGGGTTGGTTGTTGTTCGCGTCTACATAGCTAAGCGTAACATCGGAGCAATGGTCCAGATTTGAGGAAATAGCCGCCAGTTTTGGCACTAAATAACTCTGAAAGCCATTGGGTATTACTTGGAACGGAAACAAACCATTCGGTAGGCCGGCTCCAAAATTGCCCGTCATTGTGATGTATAGGTCGGCAATTTCAATTTTGGAAAGGTCTGCGAAGGGCCCTTGATCCGAGATGCGGATTTTCCATATACCGTTGACCGGTTCACCGTCAAATGCATTCATTACGCCAAAGCCGAACGGGATTTGGGCATTTTTGTCCATCGTATAGTTGTCGCAGGTAATCACAGGGGTGCCTTCATCATCGAAGCGCACGAAAAGGGGAATAGCCCCGCAAGCTGCCGCGGTTGCGCCATCCCAAACTGTTACCGTAGTGCTTGAAGGACTCTCAATCTCAATGTGTAAATTGGCCGACAAGGCATCGCCAGAAATCTTTACGCGCAGATCCACGTCGTTCACATTGGCATTCATAGGCAAATTCACGGGGAGGAAAAATTCGCGTGGTTGGCCCAAGCTAACATTCAATGGCAGCCCTTGGCTTCTTATAGGAAGTTGGATAGTCGTATTTTGCGAGAAAAGCGGATCGAGCGGGAAGTTGAAAGGTATAGTGATCGGGATGGGGGAACAGTCCAGCAAGGGTGGGAAATCATCGAAAAGTTTCACACTCCCAAAGCACTTGTTTTCTCCATTATCTAAAGCACCATTTCCATTCTTGTCGTCAATCACGCGCACTGGGTAAGTTTTACCTATGTCCATGCAATCAAATAGCGCGGGTACCCATGGGCCATTGCCATACGGGAGGGTTTTGTCAACCTGGACAAGATAATTGTCGTAGCATTTGTATGGGCCGCCTTCCAATACTTGGTCTGACCTCAATTCTCCAATGCATTCTGGCCCTAGTGAAAGGTTCACCAGGTCGTTGCACGTCATGGATTCGTTGGGGGGAGTAAACCCTCTCACCGTCACTGTCCAGGTACAAGTAACGGTATTAAAACCGTCCGTGCATTGGAACTGATTGGTGGTTACTCCAATCGGATAAGGCTCGCCGGATGGAATGCCGCTTATTTGTATCGGTGCGTTAATGACCGGGATGGAATATTTTACATACCCATTATAGGATTTGTTCCCAAATGAAACACCGAAAGGATACGCTTTGCCGACGCCTGGGTTAGAGGATACCCGTAAGTTTCCATCGTCGCGCTGGCGACCGCCGTTCGTGAAATTGATGGGTACCCCAGTGCTGCAAGTAATATATATGCCACGCGTTTGTCCAGGCGGAATGGTGATTCCATAACCTGGTATGGGGGTTCCAACCAAAGAATTGATAGAAGTAATGGTGTTTTTTCCTGCCAATGTCCAGGCAGCGGGGTTGTTCTCAAACCCGAGGAAAGAACCAATATTTGTGGTATAGTACACTTCCATGGGCCAGTTGCCAAAATCGAGCGAAGGGCCAAATTCAGTAAGCGTCATGGGGTTTGAACTCAAATTGGTCACGTCGAACATGATACCTGCTTGACCACCATTAAAATCAATCGGGTGGTTTACCTGACCATTGTCGTGGCCGAGCACCATGCAATTGTCCAAACAAGTTACTTGGTAAAAGTAATTGTTGGCCTCACAAAAACCACCTGGCAAGTTGATGGTAATATTGTTGGGGCAAACGATCTGAGGTGGGGAGTTGTCAATGACCGTTATAATTTGTACCCCAGAGGAGATGATGCCTCCACCGCAAGGGTCAACGAGTTCCCATGAAATTACGTTGTTGCCCACCGGACATTGGATGATGGTTGTCCCTGGGCCTGCGGCCACTGGAACTGGGGTACCCCCATTGACACGATATTGCACCTGATAGCCAGCGTTGCAGCCGCCTGCAAAGGTTGGCAGGTTGGTGGTTACATCCACATAACAGACGGTTGCCAAGGGGCCTGTGAACACACTTATGTTGGAGGGAGCGTTCAAGTTACAGATGATTTTGGGCACCTGACTTACAATCGCGGTCCAGCCGGCCATGCTGATAGAATTGTCGGATCTAAATTCGAAGGTCAGCGCTTCGCCTGCGTTCGCGCCCACGGCTGCAATACCAGTGTTGGCAGTCAATGTGCCTGGGCTAATGGTTTGCCAGTTTCCTCCAGGAAATCCAGAGAAAGTGGCTCCTTGCGGTCCATTGACTTTATTGACGCCAACCGTGGCGCTGTTGTAAATGTACATTGCATCGTAACCAGCCTCCAAACCAAAGGAGTTGAAACGGACTTGGATGCGATGGGTGGCGGGGTTGGAAGGCAAAAACGTGATGGCTGCATTAGCGCCATTGTTGTAATTTAATAATGCTCCGCCAAAGTCAAAGAAGTTGAAGTAACAATTGCCTGGAGGAGTAAGCGAGAATGAACCCGCATTTCCATTGGCGGCCATGCTCACGTTCGTCTGTGCAGCAACTTGAGCGCAGGCGAACGTCCACCACACTGCCATGGACAAGATGATATTTAGGTTGCTCTTTTTCATGCTAGGATAATAATTGAAGAATAAAAGAATTGGAGATTTCGCAGCGCGCAGGCACCCGAATGGTTTTGCTTACGCAATTGAAAACCAAAGACTTAGGAAGGAAGATGGAGGAGGTGGATTTCGGGGTAGCATTTAATTGGTCAGCATCACCCTCGTCTCGGTGTGCAGCGCTTTTAGCAAAATTTTGGGTGTATAAGAGGCTTCTTTTTCAAAGCCAAGGGTAGCGGCAGCAGGGATCGAAAGTTCCAAGCCTTGGGCCACGGTTGCTCCTTTACTGATTTCCATGATAATGGCCTTAAAATAGGCTATTCGCCGGACGGTGTTGTCGTAAAACGATGTTCCCTCAGCGATGCCGGGCATTTGCTGGTTGAGCACGGCCACCTGTGCGAGCAGGATATTGGTAGCATCGTCTGATGATTTCCAGTTCAGTGCCGATGGCGGTGGCTGTAAGGTTTGGGCAAACCCTGTTGTGCTCGAAAAACACAGAAACCCCAGCAGGAAGAAGGCGGTAAGAAGCAAGCTTGTAGCAATACTTCGTTGGTTGTTACATTTCATGTTCACAAAATTTTTAATGACGGATATTGCTGGTTTAATAGTATCAAGTTTCAAGGAGCGCATCCTCTGTTGCGAAAACTCACTCCTTGTAACTTGCTACTTAAAATTAATGCGTAAAAAGTTTTCATTTTCATGAATTGGATATTTCCCATTGGGCAGGCCATTGATTTTCAATCCAAGTAGTTTTGATATTTCCTTCGGCAATTGACAGGGGGTGTCCAAAGTCAAAATGCCATGTCTTAGGTGGGTTTTGTAAAGTCTGGTGCAAAGCAGTGCGCGTGTAAGCACCAGTGACACCCCCCTCCCGCCTTCAATCGAGAAAAGCAGCCCTACCGTGCTTCGACAATGCTGTTTTCGTTGACTGCCAGACGGGCTGCCTTGCGTACGAGCCGTGATACGGCATACGCCCGTGCCCATACAATCTGCCGAGGGCGAGCCGAAAACCACATCGCAGCTCAATTGCTGGGTGGATTCAGTTTCCCGCAATGGGCGTATCAAGTTTTGGTCTGGGTCACTCCAAGTGGGCAAAAGGCTTGGAGGCCGATTGAGTGTTTGAACCTTTCTCATTAGTAGTGTTTGATTGATGATAATGAGCTGGCGACCTTCACACCAGCGTATGTTCATAGTGTGTAAGAAAATTGCGATGGTTTAGGCACCAATCAAGTCGAGTCCCGTAATGCAGGCACCGATGAGGTCGAGTCCTGTGATGTTGTCGGTGGTAATGTTTTTGGAAGCTGCGGGAAGTGTGAATGTGCTTTTCATGTTGCCATTGCACTCGGTGTTTTTTTCTCCGAATTGCATGACAAAGGTCAAGTAGCGACTTACCCCTGCACAGGACAGCAAACAGTGCTTGCTCGCCCAACGAATTTTTCCTATTTTTGAGGGTTTATTTTAATAAATACTTGATATTCAACGAATTGTAAAGTATTTTTAAAGAGCGCAAAAGCTAGATTTCTACACAAAACCCAATATTAAGCGCACGCGTTGAAGGGTAAACATGGGCTGTTTTGAGCTGCTTGGGTATAAAATAAGCGACCGAACTGCATGAAGCCGCCCGGTCGCTTGGTCCCTTAGATTCGAACTTTGAGT
>JBBQSW010000214.1:0-6766 GCA_038213575.1 Chitinophagales bacterium
AACGCGGATTTCGCGGATTGGGCGGATACCGCGTTGCAAAAATCCGCGCTATCCGCCCAATCCGCGAAATCCGCGTTTCAAAAATTTGCGTTTCAAAGGCCGAACTCTTTCTTAATGTCAGCCACAGCATCCAGCTTCTCCCAAGTGAAGGTTTCCACCGTCTTGTTTTCTTTTTGGCCATTGAGACCGATGCTGACAGTTTTAGTTTCCGGCGTGCGGCCAAAGTGACCGTAAGCCGCTGTTTCAGAGAAGATCGGATTTTTCAAACCGTAACGGCGCACGATGGCTGCCGGACGGAGATCAAAAATGTGCGCGATTTTTTGTGCAATTTCCCCATCGCTCAATCCTTTGAGTTTGCAGGTACCGTAGGTATTCACATACAAACCAACTGGCTGGGCGACGCCAATGGCGTAAGCGACCTGAACCAGTACTTGTTTGCACAAACCACTGGCTACGAGATTTTTAGCGATGTGACGTGTAGCGTAAGCTGCCGAGCGGTCTACCTTGGAAGGATCTTTGCCGCTGAAGGCGCCACCGCCGTGTGCGCCTTTGCCGCCGTAGGTGTCTACAATGATTTTTCGACCGGTGAGGCCGGTGTCGCCGTGTGGTCCACCGATCACGAATTTGCCCGTTGGGTTGATGAAATATTTCACATCCGCCGTGAAAAGACGTGCTTCGCGGCTGGGCAGGAGTTTTTTTACCCGTGGGATCAAAATCTTCTGCATATCAGCAGCAATTTTAGCGAGCATTTTTTCATCCACATCGAAATCGTCGTGCTGGGTCGAGATGACGATGGTATCTATCTTTTTCGGCACATGTTTGTCCGAGTATTCGATGGTGACCTGGCTTTTTGCATCGGGGCGCAGGTATTTCATCTGCTTGCCTTCTTTGCGGATGGCCGCGAGTTCGCGCAAGAGCAGGTGCGCCAGGTCGAGCGGGAGTGGCATGTAATTCGCGGTTTCGTCGGTTGCGTAACCGAACATCATGCCTTGGTCGCCCGCGCCTTGGTCGTCTTCTTTTTTACCCACATCCACGCCTTGTGCGATATCGGCGCTTTGTTCGTGGATAGCCGAGAGGATGCCACAACTTTTTGCATCAAACTGATATTCAGCCTTGGTGTAGCCGATACGTTCTATGGTACGGCGGGCAGCTTCTTGCACGTCCACGTATGCATGGGAGCGTACTTCGCCGGCTATGACGACCAGACCAGTAGTTACCAGTGTTTCACAAGCAACTTTTGAGTTCGGGTCTTGAAGCAGAAATTGGTCTAATATGGCGTCGCTGATCTGGTCGGCCACTTTATCGGGATGCCCTTCGGAAACGGATTCTGAGGTGAAAAGATATGCCATTCTATGGAATAATGAATGATGAACGATAAAAGATGAATGGGGCGAATACTGACTTTTTATAAACTTCCCAAAACTTTCAAACTTTTGGGAAGTTCTGGCTTGTGTCCCCGATTTTTGCGCCGCAAAGGTAGATTTTCCCCCACGGAAAAAGAAGAAAGGGTAAAGTCCACTTTTTAGAAACACGTTAATTTTTACACACGCACACATGAAACTCGCCGAACTCCGCCAGCACTACGCCCTTGAATCACTTTCCGAAAACGATGTGCGTCCCGACCCCGTGGCACAATTCGCCTTTTGGTTTGAAGAAGCCAGGGCCAGTCAAATCCTGGAGCCCAACGCCATGACCCTTGCAACGTCCAGCTCCGATGGTCGGCCCAGTGCGCGCACCGTTTTGCTGAAAGATTTTGACAATCAAGGGTTTACATTTTTTACCAACTACGAAAGTCAAAAGGGCTTGGAACTAGCTGCAAATCCTTTTGCGGCCCTGCTTTTTACCTGGCTTGACCTTCAACGGCAAATTCGGATCGAGGGCCGTGTGGAAAAAATTGCTGCGGAAGCCTCGCTCTCGTATTTCCAAAGTCGCCCCAGAAGCAGTCAGATCGGTGCCTGGGCAAGTCCTCAAAGCCAGGTTATTGAAACGCGCGAGCAGCTTGAAAAACGCGAACATGAAGTGGAGGTTAATTTTTCTGGTCTTGAAAAATTGCCCCTTCCGCCGAACTGGGGAGGATATCGGGTGATTCCGGAGGTGTTCGAGTTTTGGCAGGGAAGGATGAGCCGTTTGCACGACCGGATTTTGTACACGCGAGACGGGGAGGGGTGGAGGATTGAGCGGTTGGCGCCGTGATTTCAAACGCAACTTACCCGTTCGTCTTATTAAAACCGGTACACTTCCACGCCATCCTGGGTTAGCACCAGCATTCGCCGTTTAGACAGCCAAAAAGTTATTCCTTTCGCCAGCATTTGTGAAGAAAACGAAATCCTTCGCGAAGAAAAACCTCGCAAGGCTTCAGCGCGGATACCCCCAGGCTCTGTGAAATAAAGGACGCCTTCAATCATTTCGAAATTTGCCACGCCATTGAACGGCAGGATTTTATCAAATTGTGCGTAGGGGTCAAACGCTGCAATAGATTGTGTCGGATCCGAAATGTATACTCCCTGACCGCCATCGTCACGGATACAGGTAGGTGCGAAACGCTGTGCAAATTCCAGGTTGAGCGGCGGGCTTTCCAATAGTTTTTCCCCGGAAGTTGTCAACTTGAACAAATGGGAACTCGCTTCGTCGTATGCCCATAAGTTGCCATCTGCCGCCATCGCAATACGACGGACCGCCGGGAGACCATTCTGTAAGAGGTTTAACCTTCCCAATTCCGTCAGGTTCCGGTCCAGAAAAACTGCCGTATGATAATCAGCGTACCAAACCAAAATTTTCAATGGATTGGAAGCGTCCAGAAATGCAGGCTTTCCCAGACGGTTATTGGAATACCGAGAGACAAATCTTCCAGTAGAGTCATATTTTTCTACTTCAAAACCTTGTAAAAGGTAGGTATTGGCGAGATGATCGGCCGTGGCGAAATGGGCGTTTTGCGGGACGGTAAACAGGTAAACGCAAGTATCCTGCGCCTTTGCACCCGCCGACAGAAGCCCCAAGCCAAAAAGAAGTAGTGTTTGAAAAATATTTTTGAACGCCATTGTTCTGATAAAGGTAGCGATAAAAGCACCACACTACCCTCAAATATACACAACAGTTTTTACATAGATTTGGTATGGCTTGATTCTTACAGCAAGCACTACTTTTGTCCAAAATTCCACCCACCGTGTACAGCCAAGAAGAACAACGTAACCTTTTCGAACTTTCCAAAAGCCTATTAAATGCCCCCTTTGTAGGAGGGGGGCGGGGGGAGGCAGTTGACCTGTTCGCAGAACCTCCTGCCGAACGTGTCGAAGACCTCCGCCGGGTACTTCGCTATCACGAATGGCGCTACTATGTGGGCAATGACCCCGTCATCAGCGATTTCGAGTACGACCAACTATATAAGCAGCTCGAAACCATCGAAGCGGCTCATCCAAAGTTGGTTACGTCCGATTCGCCGACCCAACGAGTTGGCAAGGATCTGACCGAAAATGCCCCGCAAGTCGCACACCTGACCCCCATGCTCTCTTTGGACAACAGCTACAACGCGGAAGACCTGAATGATTTTGACGAGTCCGTAAAAAAACTCTGCGGCCTCGAAAAAGACGCAGACGTGGAATATTGCGTGGAACCAAAATATGACGGCGGTACCATCGCACTGGTGTACGAAAACGACCGTCTCACCCGCGCCGCCACCCGCGGAAACGGCTATATCGGAGAAGAAATAACCGCCAATATCCGTACCCTGCGTTCCGTTCCTTTGCAGGCCGCATTTTCCAAAAAAGGCATTTCAAAAGTGGAATTGCGCGGCGAAGCACTCATCCGCAAGGATATTTTTGAAAAAATAAACAAGGCCCGGCAAGAAGCGGGCGGGATCGTTTTTGCCAACCCCCGCAACGCGGCCACGGGAGGACTGCGCATGAAGGATCCCCGCGAAGCAGCCGAACGCGGGCTGGAGGCTTTTCTTTATCAATTGGGCTATGCCATTGACAGTGAAGGGAATAATGTGCTCGAAAAATTCAAAAGCCACGATGAGAGCATTCATCTTTTGGAATCCTTGTCGTTCAAAACCCCGCTTGCAAAAGGTGGTACAAAACAACATTTGCCCGCTTCCAAAGTCTGCCGAAACATTGCCGAGGTTGTTCAATTCTGCACAGCGTGGCAGGAATACCGGGATGAATACCCGTACGAACTCGACGGAATTGTAGTAAAGGTCAACAGCCTCGAATTGCAGGAAAAATGCGGCGCCACAAGTCACCACCCGCGCTGGGCCATTGCGTTTAAATTTAAAGCACGGCAAGCCACTACGAGGCTGCGCGATGTTGAATTTCAAGTAGGTAAAACGGGGGCGGTCACCCCCGTTGCCAAGTTGGAGCCGGTTGCGTTGGCCGGCGTGATCGTGCAAAATGTGAGTATGCACAACGAGGAGTTCATTCGCTCCAAAGACCTTCGCATTGGAGACCAGGTGTTGGTAGAACGGGCCGGCGACGTGATTCCGTACATTGTAAAAAGCCTTGCAGAACTACGCGATGGCTCGGAGCGGGAGGTGCATTACCCGAAAAACTGCCCTGTATGCCACTCCGTTTTGGTAAAGCCGGAAGACGAGGCCATCTGGCGCTGTGAGAACGCTGAATGTGAAGCACAGGTGCTGGCACGCATGGTTTTTCACACCTCCAAACACGCCATGGACGTGGAAGGCCTGGGCGAAAGCACCATTGAAAAATTCTACAAACTGGGCTGGTTGCACTCCATTGCTGACCTTTATCGACTTGATTACGAGGCAATTGCAAAGCTGGAAGGTTTCGGCGAAAAATCTGCAGCCAATATGAAATCCGCAGTAGAGAAGGCCAAACGGAATCCCATCCACCGCCTGCTGCACTCGCTCAGCGTACACCATCTGGGACAGCGTACGAGCAAACTATTAGCGGCAGAAATTGGACATGTTCTTGACTTGAAAGCATGGGATTTGGAAAAATACCAGACCATTAAAGACATTGGCCCCGTGGCCGCCAAAAATGTTTCCAACTTTTTCCTGAACCCCAGCAACGTCGAACTGTTGGAAACTATGGAGCGCCTTGGCGTAAACCTATCTCAAACTGACGAGGACAAAAAGACCGACGTGAACACGGATGGGCCACTTTACGGCAAGAGCATTCTTTTCACAGGGACACTTTCCCAAATGACCCGTGAAGAAGCGGAGAAAAAGGCCGCTGCTGCCGGGGCCAGCCTAATGAGTGGGGTGAGCAAACACCTCAGCATTCTCGTGGTGGGCGAAAAGGCGGGGTCGAAACTTAAAAAAGCACAGGCTTTGGAGACGGTGGAGATTTGGACGGAGGCGGAGTTTTTGGAAAGGATTGGCGGGGCAAACTGATTTCATACTACATTTGTCAAAAATATCTGCCATGACACTTACTGCTGTCGAAATACGCAAACGCTCAATGCTTGAATATCAGGCCGAAACGTGATGGTTTTCTTTTAAAACTCGAACGCTTACTCACTGTTTTGCAGCGCTTGTGCAAGTCATGAAAATCCTCCTAATTAACAACACCAAAATCCCCGTCCACCTCTATGGCGGCACCGAGCGCATCATCTGGTGGCTCGGCAAATCGCTCGTTCGGATGGGGCACGAGGTCACCTATTTGGTCAAGGCAGGATCCTCCTGTCCTTTTGCCAAAGTGCTGACTCTCAACGAAAAAAAACCGCTCGCTGAACAAATTCCCGAAGATTGCGACGTAATTCACCTGCATTTTGAGACCAAGGAAGCACTGCCCAAGCCCCATTTAACCACCCTCCACGGCAATATATCCGAACCGCACACTTTCGATCCCAATACAGTTTTCATTTCTGGCGATCAAGCTCGACGCCACGGCGGTTCGGTCTTTGTACACAACGGCATTGATTTTGAAGATTATGGCCAGCCCGATTTAGAAAACCGACGCTTGTATTTTCACTTCCTTGGAAATGCCGCCTGGCGGGTAAAAAACGTTCGCGGTGCCATTGACCTCGCCGGAAAAGCAGGCGAACGACTTCATGTCATAGGCGGCACACGGGTCAATTTCCGCATGGGCTTGCGCATTACGCTCACCCCCCACGTCCGTTTCCATGGGATGCTGGGCGGCGATGGCAAAAACGCCATCATCCATGGCTCCAAGGGCCTGATTTTTCCGGTGCTTTGGCACGAACCTTTTGGTCTTGCCATCGTGGAGAGTCTGTATTTTGGCTGTCCTGTGTTTGGAACGCCCTTTGGCTCCCTGCCCGAATTGCTGGGAAAAAAGGAGAGTGGCGAACGAAAAAAAAGCAATTGGAACGGCACGGTGGATGCCTTCTATTCAGATTTCGGTTCCCTTTCGGTCAAAAAATCAGAACTCGTGGAAGCTATCAAAAACGCTGGGGCATTTGATCCCCGCCGCTGCCACGAACACGCCTTAGAGAACTTTTCCGCCGACCGAATGGCAAAGGATTATTTGCGGCTTTACGAACAGGTGCTGAATGGCAAGCCCATTCATGCTGAGCCGCCCGTTTTGGCAGAAGTGCCGAGCAATAAGTTGTTGACAATGAAAGATTAGGGAATGTCCAATCAGGAATGTCCAATCAGGAATGTCCAATGTCCAATCAGGAATGTCCAATGTCCAACAAGGAATGTCCAATGTCCAATCAGGAATGTCCAATGTCCAATCAGGAATGTCCAATGTCCAACAAGGAATGTCCAATGTCCAATCAGGAATGTCCAATGTCCAACAAGGAATGTCCAATGTCCAAGGAAGCCAGAGCCCGGCATTTGTTCCTT
>JBBQSW010000215.1:0-6749 GCA_038213575.1 Chitinophagales bacterium
CCCCCCTTTTGATACTATTTCAAGCCCAATGCCGGATACAATCGGAGCACAGGCGCGCGCGGATTCTATTCGAGTTATCGCGCCCAAAGATTCTGTCTTTTTTGGCAAAACAATCGAGGACTATTCCTTTGACCAACAAGGGCTTAATCGTTTTTTTGCGGCAATAGATTCCATATCACGCGGGCGCACTGTTCGGGTGGCTTGGTATGGTGATTCTTTTGTTGAAGGGGATATTTTGGTAGGCGATTTGCGCGACACGCTGCAAACCGCATGGGGGGGCGCAGGGGTGGGCTTTGTGCCGGTCACTTCAGAAGTAGCGCAATTTAAGCGCAGTTTGAAGCATAATTTTCGTGGCTGGACTGCTTATTCCATTATTAAAAAAGCTGAAAGCCGACCTAAGCTGGGCATTAACGGGTATGCCTATCGCCCAGAGCCAGAGGCGAAGATCCATTACGAGGGGACGAACCATTTCAAACACACGCAACGCTGGAATCAAGTGCGTTTTTTTTACAAGTCTGAAACAGCACGCTCTTTTGTGTGGCAAGCTGGAAGCGAGCCACCACACCAAGAAACCTTGCCTGCGAAACCAGATAGGCTCGGCACTTGGAAATGGCAGGGTTCAGCAACTGGAACGAATGCCTTTGCCATTCGATTCCCGGAATCCGATGGGATGATAGCTTATGGTGCAACCCTCGAAAGCGGCCCCGGTATTTACTTCGACAATTTTTCGGTGCGTGGCAACAGCGGCGGCCCATTGAAATTTCTTGATCCCGATTTTATAAAGCAATTTGATGCTGTGCAGCAATATGATTTGATTGTACTTCAAGTCGGACTGAACGCCGTAACCAATTCATTGACAAACATCAAATGGTACGAGGCCGAGCTGGACCGTACTTTCAAACACTTAAAAACCTGCTTCCCAGGCAAACCAATTTTAGTGGTCGGTGTGGGCGACCGGGGCGCAAAAGTTGGCACCGAGATCGCCACCATGAGCGGTGTTCCAGCCATAGTGCAAATGCAACGACATTTAGCGCGAAAGCATGGATTGTTATTTTACGATCTTTTTTGGGGCATGGGCGGCCCCAACACAATGCTCCGTTTTTCCTACGAAAGGCCACGCCTTGCGAACACCGATTACACTCACCTCACCCACGAAGGTGGAAAAGTGGTAGGTATTGTGTTTGCAAAGTTGTTTTTGAAGGAAAAAGCAAAATGGCGCGCACAAGGACAAGCACAGTGATGCCATGTTTTGTACTTTTGCTTTACAAATACAAATAATTATGCACCCTCCCTTTACCCGATTACGCTTGTGGGCCTGTGGGGCTTTTTTCCTCCTTTTTATGGGCCAATGCCAATCACAATTCCGTCCACCCCAGGTCCAGATTACGGATGCAGATACCGTGGGCGCTGGTTACAACTTCGTTCGTCAGGACGAAAACGAGATCGAAAACCGAAACTATCTGGAACCTCTATTTGAAAAACTCTTCACCCAACGCACACAAGGAGGGAAGAAAATTAGCATTGTGCATATCGGCGATTCGCATATACTGGGCAATTTTCTCACGCAGGAAGTGCGCGATCGTATGCAGCGCGAGTTTGGCGACGCGGGTCGGGGACTGCTTTTTCCTTATAAGTTGGCGCAATCCAATGGCGCAAAGGATTTTTTGGCAGAAACCAATTGCAAATGGATCGGCGCAAATTGCCAGCGCGACCTTTCGCCTGAAACCAATTTTGGTGCGGCAGGTTTTAAGCTCACCACCAGCAACCCGAATGCCGAAATAACCTTTCGGATGCGAGACACGGCGACTTCTGAAAGCCGATTCTTTACCAAAGTGACTGTATTTCAGCGCAAAACGGCCCTTGAATATGATCTGGAGGTGCGCGATGAAACCTCCAATCAAGTCGCCCAACTTTTTATAGAAGACGAATACGCACGATCCTTTTATTTTGACCGCCCGGTAGGTTCTGTCACCATCGCCGCAAAAAAAAGCAATGCTCAAGAACGAACCTTGACTATTGATGGTGTCTCTATTGAGAACGAATTGAGCGGTGTGCTTTACCATTCTATCGGGGTGAACGGGGGGAAATTTATGGATTTTGCCCGTGCCAAATACTTTGCCCGTCAAGTGGCAGACCTTGAGCCTGATCTCGTCATCTTGTCTTTCGGCACCAACGAAAGCCAGGGCAATACCGATGCCAATTATATGCGCCGTACCATGGAATTGCTCACTACCCAGATTTTGGAACGCAGTCCCTCTACCCGCATAATGCTCACCACGCCCGCCGATTCCTATCTGCGCGGGAAAGGTTTGAACCCCCACATGGTCGAAACCAGCAAATTCATTCGAGCATTTGCTCAAGAAAAAGGTTTTGCGTTGTGGGATTTGTTTAATTTCACAGGCGGAAAAAACTCCTCCTTGCTCTGGAAATCAAATGGGCTAATGACCTCTGATTCAGTTCATTACACCAAACATGGCTATGCCTTACAGGGCAAACTACTGTACCAATCTTTGGTGAAGGGGTATAATGGATTTGTGGCGGAGAAGCGGTAATTGTTAAAGCCCTGCATTTACGAGTGCCAAAATTTCAGCCTCTTCCCTTGGTTTGAAAACCTTCCAATCCCCGTGTTTGGCAAACCAGGTCATTTGCCGCTTTGCATAATTGCGCGAATGCTGCTTTATTTTTCCAATAGCTTCTTCGCGGCTGATTTTTCCATCAAAACAATCGAAGAATTCCTCATAACCCACTGTACTCAGTGGAGGTCTGTGACGATACGGCAATAGACCGCGCGCCTCCGCTTCTAAACCCGAAGCAATCATCTCGTCTACCCGGGATTCGATGCGGGCATAGAGTTCCGGCCTGGACAATTCAAGCAGAATATAGATTGGTTGGAAGGGACGCGGGCTTTTTTTGCCTTGCTGTAAAAAAGCAGAATAGGGCTGAGCTGTTTCTATGCAGACCTCCAAGGCACGGCGCAGGCGGGCGGGGTTTTGTTGGTCAATCTTAGCAAAATGTACGGGGTCGCGCTGGGCAAGTTCGCGCTGAAGCCAGACCAGACCACCCTCTTTTTCGCCCAACGCTACGGTTTTTTTACTCTCCCCGCTGATGTCAGGGAATTTGTCCAAGCCTTCACACACAGCTCGAAGATACAAGCCGGAGCCACCCACGAGGATGGCAACATCCTTCTTTAAAAATAGCTTATCCAGCACCGCTAATGCGTCGCGCTCAAAGTCACCCACACTGTAATCGTCCACAACGGAAAGAGAATCAATGAAATGGTGGGGCGCAGCGGCCAATTCGTCCGTGCTTGGCTTGGCGGTCCCGATGCTCATCTCGCGGTAAAACTGTCGGCTGTCAGCAGAAAGAATCGCTGTATTGAAGTGTTGGGCCAGCCGGATGGCGAGCGCGGTCTTGCCAGTAGCCGTAGCACCTCCGATGACAATGAGTTTTTTCATGTTGAAGGGGTTGATATTTTGCACCCAACATTCTCAACCCTCAACCCGCTCAACAGCCGCCAACAGCGATTCAAAAAGCCCTCTACCATCCGTATTGGCCAACACATCTTCGCTGGCCCGCTCCGGGTGTGGCATCATGCCAAACACATTGCGCTGTTCATTGCAAATCCCAGCGATGTTCCGGGTTGCGCCATTGGGATTTGATTCGGGCGTTTCATGCCCATTGGAGTCGCAATAACGGAAAAGAACCTGATCGTTGCGTTCTAGCGCATCGAGCACTTTGTCTTCGGCATAATACCGACCTTCTGCGTGGGCGATGGGCATTTTAAGGGCCTGACCCAGTTCAAGCCCCTCGGTGATGGGCGAATTATGCGTCACGACCTTGATCCAAACATTGTTGCAAATAAATTTTTGCCCTCCGTTACGAAGTAAAACACCTGGCAACAACCCGGATTCACAAAGGATTTGGAAACCGTTGCAAACGCCAAACACATAGCCACCCGCTGCAGCATGCGCTTTCACAGCCTGCATAATAGGTGAAAACTGAGCAATTGCGCCCGCACGAACATAGTCGCCATAAGAAAAACCGCCGGGCAGCACGACACAGTCCTCTGAACCGAACCCTTCTGGGAGATCGTGGTTTTTGTGCCAGATTTTGACCACATCTTGGCCCATGACTTCTCCAAGCACATGATCCATATCGTCGTCACAATTGGAGCCAGGGAACACTATAACACCGAATTTCATAGCATGAGAATTTGATTACCCTCCTTTGCCTATATGGACGGATAAAAGGCGTGTCGGGTAAAAGTGATGATTTAAAGGACTAAAAGATTGAATTTGAAAATATGAGGAGATAATCTGCAAACTGGATTATCAACACAAAAGCCAAAATGCCAAGATGCCAAAGTTCTGCCCATAGCCGTTTCCGCCGACTTTGGAAGCTGAGAGACAAAAGGATTGCCATCGCTGCTGAAGGCATGAGCAGGTGTTCCCAACGCCAGTCTGGGCGTACCAAAGTGGTCAACGCTCCAACGATCAAAAACCAATATAATACGCTTACAAACTTCTGGGCTTGAATTCCTTTTCGACTGTAGAGCGAACCAAGTCCAAACAAAAAAAACAAGGTCATAACGATCAAGAGCGCGGTTTTGAGCATAAATTTTGTGTCCAAAACAGCATCAAAATGATACAATTGAAACAAATCAGCCCATTGGGTGTCCCTGAATTCAGCTCCTCGATCTTGCCAGAAATACCAAAGCCAAGCAAGAAACAGTGGCACAAATGCCCCCGTCAAAAAGACAAATCGCTCGTACAATCGAAATACACGCACAACCTCAAATCCAGCAAAAGCCGCCACCAAAAACCACAGACTCGGTGGATAGAACAGGCTCGCCACTCCAGCCAACAAGGCCCCGTCAAAAATAGCACCCGTCATATTGGGTTTTTGATAGGCGTTGTATACCCTCCAAAGCAAAAACGGCACAAAAGTGGCGGCAACCAAGGGAGGTGAAACAAATAAAAAATCTGGCAGAGCGCTGGCAGTGAGCGCATAAAAAAGTCCTGGAAACCAGTTGCGATCTCCCATCAGCCGGAATTCGTCGGCCAGGGTATTGACTGCCAAAGCCTGGATAAATACGAAAAATATCGCGGCTATCGCGGAATAGAACGGGTTTGATGCAAGCCATCCAAACAGGGATTGATACAACAAACCACCGTCCAAAGCGGGCGACACGGGTTGAACAGCACCCATCAATGCACCCAAATGCACTGCGATGATGTAGAGCGCAAGTGGAACGGCGACAAAAAATTGGTTGCTGCGAAAGAAACTGAGCACGTTGGGAGATTGAAGCTGCAAAGTTCAGCAAAACCAAGTAAAGGCGAATGCTGTTGAGCAGAAATTCGGAGATATTGTCAAAAAAACTGGACACTCCCGTACATTCGCCCTGTGCGTATCTTATTTATAGAAGACGAAACTAAAACTTTGCAATCGCTCCGGCAAGGGCTGGAAGAACATGGCTGGACCGTAAACACGGCCTCGGATGGGTTGTTTGGCCTTCGTTTGGCCCAACAAAGCGACTATGATGTGATCGTTTCTGACATCACGATGCCAGGCTTGAGCGGACTTGAATTGTGCCGGCAACTTCGCCAAGAAGGCAATACCACCCCTATTTTGCTTCTTACTGCGCTAAGCCATACGGACGACAAAGTGACCGGGCTTGACGCTGGGGCCGACGATTACCTCGCCAAACCATTTGAATTCAAAGAATTGGTGGCCCGCATCAAAGCACTTGCCCGTCGGCCTACGGCTACATTGCGGATCGAAAATATACTTCGCTTTCATGATTTAGAGCAAGATCTTGAAGCTAAAACAGTGCGCCGCGCTGGAAAAGAGATCGTGCTCACCCCCCGCGAGTTTGCACTTTTGGAATTCTTTTTGCTCAACCCGGGCAGGGTCTTGTCTAAGATTGAAATCGCTGAAAAGGTCTGGGATGTGGATTTCGACACCGGCACCAATGTCATCGAAGTGTATGTCAATTACTTGCGCAACAAGATGGACAAAGGTTTTGAACAAAAACTCATCCATACTCAATTTGGGCAGGGTTATGTGCTTAAAATTTGATCTTGGATTTTGGACTTGTAATCAAGCATCCAAAGTCTAAGATCCAAAATCCAAATCATCCAACAATTACCATGCTAACGCTCTATCTCGTCCGTCATGCCAAATCAAGCTGGGGCAACCCAGGTTTGCGCGACCATGACAGACCACTCAACGAAAGAGGGCTCCACGATGCCCCTAGAATGGCTCAACTCTTGGTAGATCAAGGTGTTCAACCGGATCTTTTAGTCAGCAGCCCCGCCAAGCGGGCCCTAACAACCGCTTTTTTTTTCGCAGAAGCTTTTAAATTGGAGGCAAACGAAGTGCTTCGTGAGCCCAATATATATGAGGCGTTCCCACAAGAAATTTTGCGCATCATCAGTGCTTTGCCAGCCTCAGCACAGACGGTACTGCTGTTTGGACACAACCCTACATTCACGGAAGTCGCCAATCATTTTATCGAAAACGACTTTATCGAAAATGTGCCAACTTGTGGCGTTGTTAAAATCACTTCCACTGCTGCATCTTGGCCTGAATTCTATGAGGGGAATTCGAAAGTAGCAGCCTGTTATTTCCCAAAAGAAGTTTTATGAAATCAAAAACTGTTCCTTTTACCCACTTTAGACGCGGCGAAAGCGAGCGGACCTTTAATCTCAGATCTTTGATTTTGAGCATTAAACCTTGGGCACTCATCA
>JBBQSW010000216.1:0-6742 GCA_038213575.1 Chitinophagales bacterium
AAAATGCTCAAAAATATATTTTTCATAATTTTTTTCGGTTTGAATGTTTAAAAAACAACTGCTCCTCTATTGGCCACATAGCCTGAAAGCAGATCGCTAAAATGAGCGCAAAATTAATTTTGACACGGCAAAACTGTCTCCGTTGCAGTATCCGTGCATCCTGTTGCAGGGTCTGTTACCGTAACACTGTAGCTGGTGCCCGTCAAGGCAGGGGTATCGCTAATGCTGCAGCTACTTGCCGTTTGTGGGTTTCCAAGATTGTCGGTCCAAGTCCAGGAGTAGCTGAAGGTGTTCGGGTTGCCACCACAGGAATTGCTCGTTGCGATGCAAGCATCCAGCTCGATAGCCAAGCCAACAAAAGCGCAGTCATTTGGCGGAAGCGGACAGGTGATCGCTGCAATCAATTCACATATCCGCAGGCAATGCCAAGCCGTTTGTGTTACCTGGCAGCCATTGGAAATATCTACCCAATAACAGCCATCTTTAGCCGCAAAATAGCTGGAAGACGGCCCACTTTGTACCTCCAGGCCATTGTAATACCAAGTGTAAGTAAAAGCAGGGTCAGGGGCAGCCATCGAGAGCAGGGTGCCACCGGTAGAGGAGCAAATCTGTGTGAGGCCCGTGATCACATCAGCTGCTGGGGGTTGAATGAATTCAATCCGCACCTCATTGCTATAACAAGGTTCACAGCCCGAAGGCATGTGCTTGGGCAAGCACTTGATTCGGTAAAAAATGGGCGGCATCCCTGCAGGCCAAGGCCAATCACCCGGCAATTCATTGGTGTTTTGCTCCTCATTTGTATAGCCCAAGTCAAACCAAGTTACATGGTCAAAAGTGTATTGCCATTGCTCAAAACAATTATTAAATGGTGTGAATTCATATAGTGTCGCATCATCACCAGGGCAAATTAAATAGCATATTGTACTGCCCACACAGGGTGTATTTAATGGTTGCAGTGTGGTGCAGGTAGGGGATTTTTCTATTGTTCCACAGGATGGCATAGGATCCACTACAATACAAGATTCAAAACTAGTCGATTTGGAACAATGCGACACATTAGCCTTGAAACAGATGCTGGGCACGAATACCGTTATGCCTGGAGCGGTAAAACTCGCCAAATTGTCGAGGCTTGGCTGGTAAACGCCGTCTCGGTACCATTTTATCGTCGTAGCGGCTCCAGTGAAAGGAGCTGGTGAAAGGGTCACCGTGAAATCTGCCACATCTCCTTCACAAAGCGTCCCATTGAGCAGGCCGGCGGGCAAAACTGTGATATTCATGGTTGAGGCAGGTATCGGGCAACAAATTTTTAGCGCGTATTCATCGCTCGTGTAGGTACAGTTGCCCAGCATTGGGTCGTTCAAGGTGATATTAGCCCTGTATTTTCTATCGGTGAATCCGTCGGGATTGGCAGCAGTACAAATCGCGGTAATATGTTGTGCCGCGAAGCAAAGTTTTCCATTAGTGGTGGATCCCGCTTGGAAAAAATCAGGATCGGTAGCATGGAGCACTGGCTGCCAAGGGCTGCCATCATCGCTAAACTGCCATTCGACCGTCATGCCTGGCGGTGGTTGCGGGGTGACACCATCTTTCAGTACACAAAAATGCACTGGGTCGCCCGAACATATTTCGGGCAAAAGTCCAGATGAAGACGGCAATTGACCTCGCAATTCAAGATCGGCCCCTTGAAGGTTTGGATAAATCAAGTCAGCATCTGAGCAAATAAAATTGCTGACACTACCAGGCAGAAGGGTAAATCCCGTCAAAGTGCCGTTTTGATTTAAAGACGTCGCATCAGTTACCTGTGTTATGAGCTGGTTGTCGGCGCCTGCCATACCCTGATCAAATTGCCAATACGTTACCAAACCAGGTTCGGTGCCCTTTAAAAGGCAGTGTTTGGTTGTCATGATATCTGCCAGCGTTTTTGGCTGATTCCAAACTCGAACTTCGTCTATTTGCCCCTGCCAGGAAGAGCTTAAATCTATTGTGGTTGACCAATTGCCAACACTCATCCTTGTCGTAGCCAGTGTTCCAATACCTGAATAAGTATAAATAGACACACAATCGAGAAAGGCTTCAACAGTGCTTCCTGTACGGACAACTGCCAGGTGATGCCAATCCCCATCTCTAATACTTGTGGCTGACATCGTAAAAGGCCCGTTTGCCGGGCCATTTCTCCAAAAGAAGGACAAACGCCCCGTGCATTCCCCAATTTCGAAACGTGAAGTAAGGGCAGTGTTATAGAATGCAAATAAACGCCTGAAATCCATGTTACAATCTCCTAGCCCACCCGTTGCCGTAGAGCGGAACCACATTTCTACCGTAAAGTTTGAGTTGCCGAGAATGGGGCTTGGGCTACGCGTAATAAAATCATCGATTCCATCGAAATCGAGGCAGCGGTTTTCGCATTGAGCCAATAATTGGCCCTGGTAGAAAATAAGCATTTGGAAAAAGCAGAGCAGAAAGAGCACTTTGTAGTTTTTCATAGGACAGTTGTTATTGAGTGGTCAAAAAAGTAAAAGAGGGGTTTTTCTAATGAATTTGTTCACTAGTAGCGACCCTGCATTCGGGCATTTCATGTACTGATTAATGGATTTTTACTACTGCCGCGTCACCTTCACGAAGCCAAGTGATTTCCCTTTATGTTCTAGCCTACAGAAATATACGCCTGCGGGCAAATCGCGCACCGATACTTCCAATTGCGTTGCTCCTGGGGGAATCCTGAATTGGCCTATTGCCTGCCCAGTAGCACTTGTCAGCAGCATTCGACTGTCGTCAGGGACTTGTGCTGACCAGCTGAGGATCAATCGGTCAGACGCAGGGTTTGGAGCAGCAGCAATACTGATGCTTTGGAAAAGCTCTTTGGTTAGCGATGACAACTTGACCGTGCTCTTTGCGATGTTTGTAATAACAGGTTCGTTGAAATCGAAATAAATGCCCACACGGTTTGGGATGACCGTTCCAAGTGCTAAACTGCTTTTGGGGCGCAGGGAGAAGTGTACAAAGCCGTGGCTTCCGGGTTCGTCGCTTAGGCTGTCTGCCAGGTTGATATCCCGGAAAAAGAATTCAAGGATATGGCCCTGCAATATTCTGTACGTTACCGGATGGCTCGATGAAATAAATCGGAAAGAGGTGACATCCAGTGTGTTGGAGAGTGTGTCCAGGATTTTCACATAGGTGGCTGGCCAAGTCCCGGTATTCTGAAAACGCACTTTGTAGCTTAGTTCCTGTCCATCTAAAAGTTGTTGCGGGGAAAAGTTTTCTGGAACGACGGTTTTGTCGTTCGGGTCGTATGCGCCAACCAGCCGATCGTCAATCCGGTCAATATTGTTGGAAAGGTCGGCATCCAAGTTGTTGGCTATGACAGTGGCTTCGATGTCGGCTGGAACCCCGAGTGTTGCCGATGCGTCTGTTAATACGGTCAGCGTGATGGTCGTATGCTCCAGCAAAGGTATCGTTGAAAGTTGCCATTCGAGTGAGGTACCATTGATGCTTGTTGGCGCAGGCGTAGCGTTTTCATATGCCATGAAACCCGGTAGGTCGACGGTCACCATTCCGCCCTGAGCCACCGTTCCGAGGTTGGTAACTGTGAGCTTGATGTTTGACTGGAATCCCGGTCTGAAAACCGAGTATGCTGTCGCATCAATGCTCAAGTCCACCGCGGTTGACTTAGGCTGAATCGCAAAATTGTAGTTTGAACCTGTTTGATTTAGGGTGATTTCCGGCGGGGAAGACTGATACCAGGCAGAGGGAAGTGCAGGTTTCATGACATCCCCGTTTTGCCAAAGCATAAAATTATAATTGCCAAGAGCATCCGTTGTGGTAGCAAAACCATTTGGCGAAAGCGAGACCAGGTTTTCTGCCAAATTCCGTTCCCCTGCATCTTGAATCCCATTGGCGCTTTCATCCAAAAAGACCTTACCTGAAACGAGGCTGTTCAGTGTGTTTGAAAAGTCAAGCGTCCAAATCGACCAGGCATATGGTGCCGCCGTTGATTTCCCAACGGTGTATAGAAGGTTGTTTTTGTACAACGCGCCTAAGTCAATGTACCACGAGTGGTTGGACTGGGGAATGTCGGTCAGTACCTGGCCGTTGTCGTCATAAACCTTTAATTGTTTAGGGAAAGTTACCCAGCCGAAAAAACGTCCATTTTCACCCGTGAAATTCATGTTGTCTTCTCCCCAAAGTTGCCAGCCTGTCGGATAAAATCTATAGGTTTTTAAAAAAGCATAGAGGAAAATGTCATTGCCAGCCACATGGAAATTGGAATTTTGAAGGTTGCTGGTTCCTTGCGTGAATAGTGTCCACGATTGTCCATCATCATCGGAGTAGTAGACTTTGTTCGGGAATGAAATGAAGAACCGCCCCCCAGCGAATGCCAAATCCCAGCAATACTCTGAAAATGGCGGCACAATTTGAATCCAATTGCTGCCTTCGTCTATGGATTTCCAAATTTTAAGTCCCACTTGGTCATAGGCCATCAGCGTATTGTTTCCATAGGCAAATTTAAAATCACCGTTATTATTGGGCATTTGAAGCGGAACAGGGACATTGCTCCCAGCGCTGAGTTTTACGGGTTGGATAAAAATTGTTGACACAGCAGGCAGCATTCTTTGCGCCAAAGGAGTAAAGGAAATTATTTGCCAATCCAGCCCATTGTTTTTCGTAAAAAAAGTGCGACTCCTATTAGTCGTGACAAAAGTTGCTCCGTCGAAGGTTTGAATTTCACGCACTTCGTCATAACTGCCCCATGCGCTGCATTTGAAACTCGTTTTCCAGGACACAATATCGCTCGAACGCAAAACTCCGGATTCGCCGCCGCTTAATAAATCAGCACCGTCGATTATCAAAGAGCCTCCTCCATACAATCCCGATCCTTGCCAGCTGAGCCCATTATCGCTGGAGGAAAATAGGTCTTTATAATTCGTGGCATATAGTTTTCCGCCAAACTCCACCATATCGCTTGAAAAGGCTCCTTTCCATTCTGCCAAATCTGGGATGGCATTCCAAGTTAAGCCTCCGTTATCGGAGACTTGTGGCGCGTCAGTTTCTGAATAACAATAAAGCTTTGAGCCAATGAAAAATAGTTTGGATTGCGTACCAAAAAAACCGTTGGAAAGTGTTGTCCAATTCAAACCATTGTCGATGGAAGCAAAAATATTGCTCCCAGAAACCAACCGCAGTTCACTGTTATAATGGACAATATCCATCATTGGATTGGCGAATGATTGTGAAAAAACTTGTTCCCAACTTGCCCCATCGTTATCTGTTTTGTAAAACCTATTAGCACCATCAACCCCAAAAATTCTTGTTCCCGAATAGAACACACTCATGATGTTGGGTGGCAGTATAATACTTGTCAGACTGGCACCTTGGTCTGTAGAATAGTATAATCCTACGGCGACATCTAAATGGGAGACATAAATATATAATCGGGATAATTCGATTTTCAACTCGACCTTATTGTCATTTAATGGTGGGAGCCCCTGAATTATTTGCCAGATGTGCCCGTCAAATGAACGGAAGGCTACATCAGGTGCAGACGAAAAGAACACACCATTTTGTTTTGCCATGGAAATAATCGTGGCTGTTTGCACCCCAGGAATTTCAGTCCATTGCGCCTGTATGGCCGTGACATTCAAGGAAAAGAGTAGGGCAATAAAAAACCGGATATTTTTCATGTTTCAAGGTTTTAGTGAGTTCGTTTTTTTCAATCAATAACGCTTTTCCGGGTTCAGTTTCGACGCTGTATTTTCAATATCACACCTCACATTGAACCAGTGTATTCATGCAACAAAGCCGATGTCAGGACAAAAGTCAAAAAGCAAAACGCAGCGCGGCCACATTCATGACAAGCGGTCAGTTTGATAGAAAATTCGGTGGCACTTTTCCGATATTCGGTAAAGCCGCCCGCATAAGTGTGCTGAATATTATCCCGGAAGTTTATTACTTTTACCCTGAAATCGAGTCCCCATGCTTAAGAAGCCTCACTTCTTTGCCTGCTTGCTGTGTTGTATGAGTTTATTGTGTTGTACGAGGCTCCTCGCGCAACAAAACCTCGAATTTGCGCCCAGCTTCCGCAACTACAATACGGATCAGGGGCTTCCCCAGAACTGGGTGTACAATATCCTCCAGGACCGAAAGGGCTATATCTGGGTCAGTACCAATCTGGGCGTTTGCCGCTTTAACGGCTACAGTTTCGAGCAATTTCCCGACACCTTGTTTAGCAACCTGACTTCCGTGATGACTGGCGCCATGGCCGAAGACTCCCAGGGCAGGATGTGGTATGTGGATTTTCAAGACCGGGTGTTTTATATCGAAGATGGCATCATTCATCCCTACGCCTACAACTCGGTGATCGAAGCGCAAAAAGGGAAAGCCGATTTTTATCACGGATTAATGCTGGAAGGCGCCGGGGAAGAACTTTGGCTTGTAAACCATAATGGCGGTAAGGTGCTCCATCTTTGGGGGAAAGGTGAATTTGAACATGTAAAACATCCGGAAACCTCCAGGTTCCACCTATTTGAAAAAAATGGAAAATACCAATTTGCCTTTCCGAACCTCTTAGATGTCCTCGTAGATACCATCACAGTTACGTTCAATAAGGACGGGATGCTCCGAACCCTGGACATCAAATTCCCTATAAATAGAAATGAAAATGGCGGCTCTTGGGTTGGCCGCGTCGGCAAAGACGGATGGCTCTTTTACCTTTCCGGGTATGTATACTTCATTCAAGCCGGCAAGC
>JBBQSW010000217.1:0-6720 GCA_038213575.1 Chitinophagales bacterium
CATCTGAAAATCGAGGTGGAAAGGATGCGCTTGTGAAATTATTTTTGAAATGTAAAGGGGGGGGGGGAAGTCAGTTCGGAAATGGGGGCTGACCTTTGCCCTGTAATCAATCAAACCAAATGTCATGCAATTCAAAATCACGCTTCAGTGCCAGGATGTAAAACCTGTAATCCCCAACCAGGCCAGCCCCGGCATTGAGCCGACCGATCACCTCTTTTTCAAACTCATCGTAGTCAAACGAGTCTCCAGCAGAAGACCCCTTCTGTTTTGTTCTAACTTTTGTCATGCACAAATGCCTGTTCTATCGTTCGATGCCTTGACACACCTTTCTAAAAAGTCTCAATCTCCAGCGGATTAGAAAAATAATTTTGAATCACGTAACAACCTATTGAATCATGAGGATACATCTCACTACTAACCCATCGCGACATATTTTCTCTTACAATTACCAACAACGCCTCACCGGAGCGATTCACAAATGGCTGGGACCGGACAATCCTTACCACGGCCAATCGGCCTTGTTTTCTTTTTCTCTCCTGAATGGCGGTGAAAATGTGCAAGACCAGGGCATGCGCTTTCCGCATGGTGCACGATGGTTCATCAGCGCCTTTCATCCTGAATTCGTTAAGCAGTTGATGCAGGGCATTCTGCGTGACCCTATCATAACTGAAGACCTGGCCGTACAAGAGATGATGGTGCAGGAGGATCCTGCCTTTGGGCAGGCCCATATTTTCAAAGTCGGTAGCCCGGTGCTGGTGAAGCAGCGACGTCCCGACAGCACCCAGCACCACTGCATCTTTTCGGAAACCGCAGCAGACGCGTTGTTGACCCAATCGCTGACAGGCAAACTCGCCAGTGCAGGTTTGCCTGTCGAGGGGCTACGTGTAGAATTTCACCGCAATTATCCCGGTGCACGAGCCAAAGTACTGCATTATAACAAAATAAAGAACCGGGTGAATTTCTGCCCGGTTGCTATCAGTGGCAGCCCGGAACAATTGGCCTTCGCGTGGAATGTCGGTATTGGTCATTCTACTGGCATCGGCTTCGGTTCTCTTGTTTAAAAACCCTTTACTCATGCTGTACATCGTCAAATATACCGGCCCCTTTGGCTACATCAAACCGTGGACAGCCGTCCGCGACAGCGAAACATTTTCGCAGCAGTTCCTTACGCCTTCCATCGTGGAAGGAATGGAGAAGAAACTTTTTCCGGAATTGCTCAACGGATCGAGTGGCGTCATTCACAAAATCCAACGCCATCGGCTGACTTACGCGGGTTTGAGCTCGCAGCAAGAGCGCACTTGGTCGAAAGGCTGGGTAACAAAAACAGCGGACAAGAAAAAATACCGCCTAAAAGAACGCTCCATCATCCTGCGCAGCATCCTGCTCGAACCGGAGCTTTACCTCGCTTTTGGCAATCAAACTGATGCCGAACGAGCAGCCGAGCAATCCATTTGTCTTTGCCGCAACGAGGATTTGTTGTTCCCTGAGGCTGAAATACTGTGCCGCAGTGAGAACGAATTTGATACCGAAGAATTCCCTGGCTTTGAACTGGTTTTCACAACGCAAGACAAGGGTTTTAAGGTTGGCCACAACCGTTTTGAGAAGGGCGAATCTATGTATGGCGAACTGCGAATTTTTGGAAACCCCATTCGTGAAAATCAAAACTGGTAATTGGCCATGCAACCGAACGAGCTGCTTGCCAAAAGCGCAGAAAATGGTGCCTTGACTCTGTACCAGCACACGGCACACGTTGTGCTTGCGATTGAAAAATTCGCCGCAGACTTAGGATTCGACGTGATGTTGGCGAGGAAAGGTGCGATACTGCACGACTTGGGCAAAGGACATCCGCATTTTCAAAATAAAATCAGAAACACGGGCAAGGCCAAAACTATGCAGGAAATGGAGGCCGAACGGAACGTGGCGCACCGTCATGAACTGTCGTCGCTGGGTTTCTTGCCGATTTTTCCGAAAGACGAATGGGATGCGCTAATTGACTTAGTAGTAGCGCACCACAAATCCACGAAAGAGGATCCGCGTGGGCGCGGTATTCTGGATTTGAAAACCAACGATCGGAATTTCATCGCCTTTCACTTGCAGGATTGGGAAAACTGGTCGCCGCAGGCATTGGAAGTCGCCACTCGCTTTGGGTTACCTGTGCGTTCTATTTCGCTCAATGAGGCTCACGCCGCGTTGCAATACGCAATCAATTATTGCGAAAAACGCCCCAGAGGCTGGTCGCTCTTGAAAGGCTTGTTGCGCGGGGCTGACCATTTTGGCTCGGCATTTACACACGAGGTGGAGACGGTATTGAAGCGGACTTTTCAAACACCGGATTTGGGCTGGTTTCGGGATGAAAAACGAATGCATCCACTTTATCCGCTTTCGCAAACAAGCACCGATGACGCTCGCTCGCATACCCTTGTAGTTGCCCCAACTGGCGCGGGCAAAACCGATTTTTTGCTTCGCCGCTGCCGGGGGCGGGTATTTTATACGCTGCCATTTCAGGCTTCTATCAATGCCATGTTCGATCGTATTCAGCAGGTCGTGCCTCAAGCCGACGTGCGGTTGTTGCACGCTACCTCACGGCTGAAAATGGACGGCAGCCATATTGAACAAACCTTGCAGCCGCTCATCGGCGCAGCCGTGAAAGTGTTGACCCCGCACCAAATCGCATCTATTATTTTCGGCACATCGGGCTACGAGACCGTGATGCTCGATTTGCGCGATACGGATGTGATTTTGGATGAAATCCATACCTACTCGGATTGGTCGGGGGCAATGGTGCGCGAAATCGTCCGCGCTTTGCTGCGGCTTAATTGCAGAATCCACATCGGCACAGCAACTATTCCGACGGTTTTGTACAACCAAATGCTAGACATTTTGGGCGGTCCCGATCAAGTGTACGAGGTGAAATTGCCCGACAAGCAATTGGCTACATTTGACCGTCACATCATCCATCGGGAAAAAAACGACCCGGAGCGAGTGCGCGAAATTTTACGGAAAGCCTTTGCCGATGGCGAACGGTTGCTGCTGGTACATAACATAGTGAAAAGCGCGCAGGCAAGTTATGCCTTATGGAAAGACATATTCCCAGAGGTACCGATGATGCTGATACACAGTCGTTTTCGACGCAAAGACCGAATGCGTCTTGAAGGCGAACTGACCAACGACTACAACAACCGATCAAAAATAAATTTTTCGCCCTGTCTCGTCATTTCCACGCAAGTGGTGGAGGTAAGCCTTGACATTAGTTTCGACCGCATGATTACTGATTGCGCGCCGCTCGATGCCCTTGTGCAGCGGTTCGGGAGGGTCAATCGGGTGCGAAACACAGAAACAATTGGTAAATACAAACCCGTGCATGTCCTTGAACCGGAGGGTAGTGCGCTGCCGTATAAAGCCGAGATTTTGAAAGCCAGTTTCGCGCAATTACCTGACGGTGAAGTGCTGGCCGAGCGCGAGGTACAGGCCAAAATTGACACAGTGTACCCAACTATCGAAAGCAAGGAGATTGACGTACACCTGATTTTCCGAGAAGGCCAACACACCATCAAAGAGCTGACCCACCGACCCAAATCCATCATAGTGGATGCGCTCGAAATCGAATCGGCCACCTGCATCCTCGAAAGCGACCGCATGATTTACGAGGCGGGTACATGGACCCAACGAATTGAATTGGACATCCCTGTGTCGCTTTCAGCATTGCGCGGCAAGATCAAGAAATACGTCCAGTTGGAAGTCGGATCGTGGCCCTTCGTAGTTCCGCAAACCGAATCTGAACACCTCGAACTCGGACTTATTCTTCACGAACCCAATAAATTTTTCTGACACATGTACACCAGCTATATCGGCAAAAAATTCCTGACTGCTTGGAATGCCCGCGAAGGCCGCGACTTGTCGGCCCGGCAGTTCTTCGACGAGGTGATGTTCCCGCTGTTTTTCAATGATGAAAAACACTTGCTGCACGTCTCAAACTCACCATTTTTCCAAAGCCTTTCGGCCAAAGATAAGGCTTCAGGAAAGCCAGAGCCCGAAATCAGGCGCGAGAACCTGCACAACAGCATACTGACAAAAAAACCGAATGCCTCCATTTTTGTCGGCTTCGGCGCGGAGGATGCAACGGCTACCACGTCCGGCCAAATGACAACCATGCCTAGCAAAATAGAGGTAGAAGAAATCTATGCTTCGTGGATAGGGGAGGCATTGGCTTGTGGTGTAGGCGGTGGTTTTTATTTGCTCTTCACCCAAATCGAAATGCTGTTCGGGGTGTTCAATGGCTGGCCCGTCTATCGCCAATTTTTGACACAAACGCCTGGCTTAAAAGACCGTCAAGCCGAAACGTGGAACGGCCAATGGCTACGACATTGGCTCGACGGCGGCGATGCACTGGATTTTAATCCGAAAACGGAAGAGCGTGTTGACCCGAAAAAAGGCAAAATTCGCGCAATTCCGGGAGTAGATTGGCCTAATTTGGTGCTGACGCTCTGCAACCGCTACCCAAAAACCGACATGACGGTGTATGCCTACAATCTTTCTTCAACCAATACCACACTGGGTTTTCTCAACCTCAAACTGCACGAAATTCACGAAATTTTTGAAGTCCGCGACCGCTATTTCCTCGACCAAAAAGAGTCCACACTGACGGACAAGCAGATACAGGAACTTGAGCCGCTCTTTGGCTTCAAACGTACTTGCGAGCAAGGAACCATCGGTTTAAAATCTATCGAACCCGCCAAACTCCGCGAATACTTGCCTCAACGCGGCGACAAAAAAACCAAGGACTTCAAATTCACCGACGACAAGTCAAATCAACAGTTTCACCTTTTTAAACTTTGGATTTACGCCATGCTCAACAAATCAGAACTGTTTCAATCCGCTGGGCAAATCGCCCAACTGCTCCATGAGTTTGAAGCAGTTTCCAAACAAGGAAAGACTACTCATCGCCAGATTTCCGAAGAAGTCCGTTCAGCCACCAATCTTCGCAGTTTCGTAGACAAACTCGGTGAAATCATTGCGATTTATCCAGCTGCTGCCGAGCCTTTCCGCCAAACGGTGGAGCAAGTCGTCAAAATGCCGAGTGACCAACTGCCATTGTTTGTCACGCTCATCCGCTTTGAGTACAACTATCAGGGAGCTCAACCACAGAACTAATTTTTCACTACACAAACCACTTTTTACACCATGGAAAAGAAAAAATCGCCTTTCATCTATCTGCGCGTTTTGCGCCACGCCGACCATACTGTTTTTGGGGTACAGGACGGCCAGAAGTTTTACCGTGATCCGCAGTTCGGTTCTAAAATGGCCTATTCCAGTGGACAACAGGTGAAACGTAGCATTTTGGAAGAATTGACTACCTTCCTAAACGTGCCATTCGCGCCCATTACATTTAACTGGGAAATTGACGCGAAAGGCAAAGCCGGACAAAAAGAGCCTCACTCGCCTTGCGATCCATCGTTTGTCGATCAAATGTTGGGTGGCTACATGAAAGCGGAAAGCGGCGATTACACCATTAAGCGGCGTAGCCCACTTTCGATTTCGGCCATGCGACCGCTGCACCCGCGATTGGGTGGATTAGAACGAGAAATAGAAAACATCACGTTTGATCGCAGCTCGCACCCGGAGGGCCATGTCGTCAAAGTCAGTCGCCTCGTGGACAACAAGCGCGTAGAATTGAGCCGCGAAGAATTGGACGATTTTCTGACTACCAACAAACGTAACTTACCTAACCGCATCTGGATACCTGACCACACCCGTGCCTCTGGTTTGTTTGTCTCCGACGTGGCCATTGATTTGCGGACGCTGTTTTGTGTCTCGCTTAATCGGTTGGAACCGGAATTGCACCTCGATATGGAAGCAAAACTCCGCGAGATGGGCTGGAAAGAAGGGAGAAATACCTTTGGCTCTTGCCTGATCTGCCCAGCGGAAAAACGGGCCGAAATCATCCCCGCGCTGGCGCACGCCCTGCTCAACTGGCGCATCACCTCGAACCAGTCGCGCACGTTCAGCCTCATGGAAACACTGGCAGTGGCTGTCAGTGACAACGCCAACCAAATCGCTTACGCCATTC
Organism: Chitinophagales bacterium; assembly: GCA_038213575.1. Classification (GTDB taxonomy): domain Bacteria; phylum Bacteroidota; class Bacteroidia; order Chitinophagales; family Saprospiraceae; genus M3007. The sequence goes on from JBBQSW010000217.1 coordinate 6,068, forward strand.
GCGGCGAACTGAAAGAGGACACCGGCGAACGGCAAGAAGCCGTGGCAAAACTTGATGAGACAGCCCGCGCCGAGATGTTCATCACGCCTGCTTGTGGTGGTTACATCGCTGGGGCGGGTGGCTCGGCGGATGCGCTCGACAAAGCGGCTGACTATCTGACCAAGCAGATGCAAGCATTTGATTATGAAAATCAATGAATCATGCGCACGGAGACTGTCCGTATTACGGCCTCGCACATCGTCTATTTATTAGTGTGCCATCGCAAACTCTGGCTTTTCGCCAATGGTGTAGAGATGGAGCATTTCTCTGAAAATGTATTGGAAGGGCGGCTGTTGCACGAAATATCTTACCCACGTCGCCCTTCCCAATACGTCGAAGTCCAAATTGATGGCATAAAAATCGACTTTTTCGACCCGCGCACCCGCACCGTGCACGAGACCAAGCGCGGGCGCTCGATGCAAACGGCCCATCGTGCGCAAGTACAGTATTATCTCTACAAGCTCTACCAACATGGCATCACCGATGCTTCCGGCCTGATCGAATATCCCGACCTGCGCAAAACCGAGCAAGTGGCGCCGTTGCAACAGGCTGATCTTCAAGAAATAGCAGGCTGGGAGCAGGCTGTGCTGCAATTGCTGGCGCAGGATAAATGC
>JBBQSW010000218.1:0-6716 GCA_038213575.1 Chitinophagales bacterium
GCCCTTGATCAAATTCCTGAGCGAGGAGGGCATGAAAGTATTGCTCCAAAAATCGGAGAACAATTATCTGCAAGAAAACGCTAAGCGAATGCCAGAGGTAGACCGCGAGCTGCTTTTCCACATTGACGAAAAGAACCGCCAGGTCGAACTATCCGAAAAAGGGGTGGAATATCTCTCTCGTTTTAACAACGAACCCGACTTTTTCATCATGCCCGATATTGCCGTCAGTCTCATCGAGATTGACCGCGACACGGATTTGACCCATGAGGAAAAAATAGAAGCCAAGGAAAAACTCTCCCAAGATTATGGCGTAAAAAGCCGTCGTATCCACGCCATTCAGCAGCTGTTGAAAGCTTACGCACTCTTTGAAAAAGACAATGAGTACATTGTACTTGAAGGAGAGGTCAAAATTGTGGATGAGCAAACAGGCCGTGTTATGGAAGGCCGCCGCTATTCAGATGGTCTGCACCAAGCACTCGAAGCCAAGGAAAATGTGAAAGTGGGCGAAATTACCCAGACTTACGCCACCGTCACGCTTCAGAATTATTTCCGGATGTACCACAAACTGTCGGGCATGACTGGTACCGCCGAAACTGAGGCCAAGGAACTCTGGGATATCTATAAACTTGACGTGGTGGTGGTACCTACCAACCGCCCGATCACCCGTAAAGACGAGGAGGATTTGGTGTACAAAACCGCCCGTGAAAAATACAATGCGGTCATTGACGACATCGTAAGACTCCGTGACGCGGGTCGGCCTTGTCTCGTCGGTACTACCTCGGTAGAGATTTCTGAATTGCTGTCGCGGATGTTGAAAATGCGCGGCATTGAACACAATGTACTGAACGCCAAACAGCACCAACGAGAAGCTGAAATTATTGCAGAAGCTGGTCTGGCCGGAAAAGTGACCATTGCTACCAACATGGCCGGTCGTGGTACCGACATCAAACTGGGCCTGGGGGTAAAAGACGCAGGTGGCTTGGCCATCATCGGTACGGAGCGGCACGAAAGCCGCCGTGTGGACCGTCAGTTGCGTGGTCGTGCAGGCCGTCAGGGAGACCCTGGGTCTTCGCATTTCTACGTTTCGCTCGAAGACAGCCTCATGCGTCTGTTCCAAAGCGACCGCATCGCAGGTCTGATGGACAAAATGGGCCACAAAGAGGGCGATGTGATTCAACACTCCATGGTGACCAACTCTATCGAGCGGGCACAGAGAAAAGTGGAGGAAAACAACTTCGGCATCCGCAAGCGGCTGCTTGAATACGATGACGTGATGAACATTCAGCGTGAGGCGATTTACAAAAAGCGCCGCAATGCTTTGTTCGGCGACCGACTTGCGGTGGACATCAACAACTCATTCACCGCCATTACCTCCGAGCTGACGCATGTGCATCGGGAGGACGGCGATTACGACACTTTTCGACTCGACTGCATCCGTCTCATCGGTGTTGACCCCGAAATGGATCCGGCTTGGTTTAAATCTGCACCGGTTGGCACGGTCATCGCTACGTTCCAAGATCAAGTTCTGGGGCTGTACGAGCATAAATCAAAGCAGGTTGGTGAACGTATTTTACCCGAAATAAAGCGTGTGTACGCCGAACATGGCCATCGCTACAAACGCATCGTGGTGCCGTTCACCGACGGTACTGCGGGCTACAACGTGAGTGCCGACATGGACGAAGCCATCAAATCTGAGGGCAAAACCGTGATGCGCGACGTTGAGAAAGTGGCAACCCTTGCACTCATTGATGATGCCTGGAAAGAACACCTGCGCAATGTGGACGATTTGAAAGAATCAGTGCAAGGCGCAAGTTTCGAGCAAAAAGACCCGCTCGTGATTTACAAAATGGAGGCCTACAACCTCTTTGAGGGTCTAATCGGGCATATCAATTCGCAAGTGACTTCGTTCTTGTTGAAAGGTTCGCTCGATTTGCCCACGGATGAAGATATGCGCCGCGCTCAAGCAGCCCAAGCGCAGGCAGAGGCCCAGCGTCGTGCCCAAGCAGGTCGGCTCCGTACCAACAACCACCAGCAACAAACCGAAACCCAGCAATCAGCCCAGCGAGCTGCTCAATCGGCAGGCCATAACGGCCCAGCCCAGCGCACACAGCCCATCGTCCGTGAAAAAGTGGTGGGCCGCAACGACCCTTGCCCATGCGGTAGCGGGAAGAAGTACAAGCAATGCCATGGGAAATAGGAGTTAGGAACGCGGCACCAATAACTTAGTCATTTGATGCCACCCTTTGTTCCATCATACGTCCCCTATTTTTCTTTAAATAGCCCCACTATTCGCAGAAAAACAGGGTTGTCTGATGAAAAAATAGTTGACCTAAAATGACTAAGTTATTGGTGCCGCGTTCCTTACAAGAAAAAATGAACGACAACTCTGCCAAAATCATCCAATTCTACACTGCCTTTCAACAAAAGGACTACGAAACGATGGCCTCGCTTTACCATCCTGAAGCCAGGTTCAAAGACGCAGCTTTTGACCTGAAATCTGGCAAAGAAGCGGGCGCGATGTGGAAAATGCTAATAACTGCTGGGAAAGACCTGCGCATTGAGTTCAACGATGTGAAGTCTGACGAAAAAACCGGGTCGGCGCAGTGGGAAGCCTGGTACACGTTTTCAAAAACAGGTCGGAAGGTGCACAACGTTATTGAAGCCAAATTTGAATTCAAAGACGGTTTGATTTATCGCCACAACGACTATTTTGATTTTTGGCGCTGGAGTCGGCAGTCCTTGGGTTTGGCCGGATGGATTTTGGGATGGAGTGGTTTTTTGAAAAACAAAGTCGGTGCAGCGGCTATGAAAGGTTTACGAGCCTTTATGGCCAAACCGACCAATGATGCGTGATTTTTTGCTCTTAATTACACCCATTAGCACAAATTGAATTGGTGTAAATTTGTGCAATTAGTGGCCAAATTCATTCTATAAAAACAGGTTTTTACCTACAACTCAATTTTTAAACATGAAAAAACTCATTTTCTCGCTTGCAATTTTGTTTGCAGCAACGAGCATTTTTGCCCAAATAACAGAGCTCAAAACAGCCGTTGACAGCCTTAACTACGCCAATGGCATGGTAGCCGCTCAAACCGCTAAACGATTGCTTGGTACCGACCTGAACCCCAAACTTTTTCTGGAAGCCTTAAACGCTGTGCTGAAAGGTGAACCCACCAAATTTCCGGCGGAGGATGCCCCTAAAATCGAGCAGTCCATTGCTGTGGGTATGTGGAAAGGCAACAACGCCAAGTTCTTAGATGAAAACAAAAAACGTCCCGGTGTGACCACTACTGCCAGCGGCCTCCAATATGAAGTGATGACGCGCGGCACAGGTACGGTATCTCCTTTGGCAACAGACAAAGTGGAAGTACATTACCACGGCACGATGTCTGACGGCACCATCTTCGACAGTTCGGTGCAACGTGGACAAACCGCCAAATTCCCGCTCAATGGCGTGATCCCCGGCTGGACCGAAGGCTTGCAGTTGATGAAAGAAGGCGACAAATTCAAATTTTTCATCCCTTACAACCTCGCTTATGGTGAGCGCGGCCGCGGCCCGGTCATCAAAGGTTACTCGGCCTTGGTTTTTGAAGTGGAGTTGATTAAAGTGAATCCGGAGTAATGATTTTGAGCGGTCAGATGACTTGGAGTCGTCAGACCGCGTGATCCCGTCTTATGGGTAAATTGTAACAAATCCCCAGCGATTTAAAGCCGCTGGGGATTTGCTTTTGCACCAAAACGTTCCCTCGCCTCACCGGTGCAAAACAAACTTAGCAGCCTGCCTTTCGCCTTTCTCCGATTTCATTTCGAGGAAATAAAGTCCATCGGGCAAGGCTTCGGGCAATGGGAAAGATTGAATTCCAGCACCTGTGGCCAACAATGTTTGTACCAATGTCTGGCCCTGTACAGCTTGCATAAATCATTTCCCCTTCAGCACCGCCTCCAAATCCGCCAACAACTTCTTGCCTTCCACAGAAAACTTGAGCGACACTTTTTGGCCGTTTTTTTCCTGCATGATAAACGCAAAGTTGTCGGCCAGCACCTCGTCGGGGTGGATGATGTAGCCCGTGTTGTCTTTGATTTGGCGGAAAAAATCCTTCTGATCCTGCATATTGAGTGTACTGCTGAAACCATCTTCTTTTACCAGAACCATCCATTTGCTGTTGGGCTGTTTTTCAATTTGAAAAAGGCTGAATTCAACGTATGCAAAAAACGTGTTCTGCTCTTCTGTCCAGCCCAAGTTGTTAGCGTATATGATTGGCACCGCATAAATTGTAGAACTATCTGCTTGAGCGAGCGCAATTTTTTGGGCAAAATCAACGCCATCTGGGTTGTACATGGCCTGAGCAGCAAGGCCGGGTGGCAAAATCAGGTTCTCATAGCCGATTCCTTCAAATCCAATAAGTTGGTAAGTGCGGGCGCTCTTAGCGGGGTTGAGTCGCGACCAAACATGGAAAAGTTCATGATACATCGTGGTCGTGAAGGGATTGGTTTTGCGTCGGCCCAGTTCGTCGGCTGGGATGATGATGCAGTTTTCGCGGGTGTACCACACCCCGTCGCCGTAGTGTCGGCCCTTGGTTTTGATGAGTTTGAGCGTGTCCGGGAAAAGGTCGGGCGAAACGCCATGAACCGTACGGAACACCTTTTCCATCACACCTTCAATAAATTTCGAGTCTTCGTAGGAAAACCCCTCTACATCCGTTTTTAAAAATTGAATATATTCAGGCAAAAGCGATTCGTGGGTCTGTCCTTCTCTCAAAGGTTTGTGCATTTGAATGGACATTTCCGAGATGTTCACTTTTTCAAAATAGCCATCGCGCTGATCGAAGGTAATGGCTTCACCCGCTGCAACGCTGTCGAGCAAAAGGCAGATTTTCCCATTGGGGAATCTGATTTCCTTCAAAGGGATTTGAGCGGTGCAAGAAAAAGAAAAGAGGAAAAAAAGAGCGCTGAAAGCGAAGGTGGTATGTCTCATGTTTGTAGTTATTGTGCGAGATAATTCCGATCCAGGAAATTTGGGCGAACCTCAATGTATGGCTTATTCCTCGCCAAGGTAAGCCGCTCCAGGAAATACCAGCCTGAAAACCGCCCCGCCCTTAGCTGGGCTTTCGACCGAAAGCCCGATTTTATGGAGCGTCAGGATACTTTGTACCAGCGATAGTCCGACCCCCGTGCCTTTGACCCTGAGGTGGCGAGGACTTCTAAAAAACGGCTCGAAAATGAGCCGCTGCTCTTCAGGCGGGATACCAGGGCCATGGTTGCATACTTCCACGATATGGCATCCATCGTCCCGGAAATCGGCGCGAACCAGCACCTGATGGTCGGGGGAATATTTGCAGGCATTGTTCATAAGGTTGAGCATCGCAGTGAGGAGCAGCGATTCATTGGCACGAACAGAAAGCGCTTGGTCATCGTCAGGCATTGCCCCAAATTCGAGGCTGGCGCGGTATTCCGGATGTCGTTTCTGAAGTTGTTGTTTGGCTTGCCAAAGCAGTTCGTCGAGCCGAAGTGGGGTAAAAGGGATGGCACTAGGGTCATTGTGGATCATGGCAAGCTGTAGGAGTTCTTCTTCCATTTCGCTCAATGATTGCACATCGTCTAGCACACTTTGCAGGGCTTTTCGGTAGGTGTCTGGTTCGCGATCACGTTGGAGCGCCACATCCAATTGAGCCCGGATGGCCGTGAGCGGATTTCGAAGTTCGTGCGATACGTTGGAAAGGAACATCCGCTGAATCTTAAAGGCTTGTTCTACGCGGTCTAGCAAGCGGTTGAAAGTCTCGGCAAGCCGAGCAATTTCGTCGCGGGTGCCTCCTGTATCCACCCTTTGGCTAAGGTCAGCCGGTTGGAGGTTTTCGACTTCCGCCACAATACGCGACACGGGTGCAAGTGCTTGTCCGGCATAATACCAACCTGCTAAAGCAACCAAAATCAGACCCACAAAAAAACTGATTATCAATATGTTGCGCAGTTGGGTTAATTGTGTGGGATCAAAATAGCCCTCCACCACCACCACATAGGGTACGCCAGAAGGGCTGTTGGCCTTACGGCCCAAGGCAAGCAAATTGTAGTGTTGAAAATGACTTTCGCCATTTTGATAAATGTCCTGCAAATTTTTCACGGTAATCGGCGGTGCGTCGGAGATTACGGTGAAAACACGCTCGTAAACATTGTTGAAGATGCTAATGTTGTTCTCGTATGGCAGATAGTCGTTATCCGGAGCGATCCAGTTTGCGGTCAATGGAATGAGGGGCGCCGAGCTGAGCAAAGCTGTTTGGGCGGTCATATCTGCCTTGGATTCCAGCCCTTGAAAAAAAGCATCCTCTGTGTTTTTTTTGAACAAAAAATAGACCGAACACAGCACCCCGGCGAGGATTCCCGCCGCGATGAGCACAAATAGCAGCGTGAGTCGGGCGCGAATTTGCATGGTGATTGGTTAATTGGTGATTGGTGGACTGGTGATTGGTTAATTGGTGATTGGTTCGGGAGCATTCAAAAATCTGTGTCAACTGCCGGTTACACCGGTTATACCCCCTTCAGGGCAATGTCATTGAATTAAGACCCTGAAAGGGTCAAACATGAATAGCCCCGAATGAAATTCGGGGAGGAAGGGCGTATGTGTAACAACCCCGAATGGGGTTGAATGTGCGTTTAGAATATATTCAACCCCATTCGGGGTTGTTACCATTGCTTATATTCCCCCCGATTGCATCGGTGGC
>JBBQSW010000219.1:0-6702 GCA_038213575.1 Chitinophagales bacterium
GGTGTAAAGTGCAGTACCAATACCCTGGGGTTGGGGTAAAACTCCCTGGTTTATGTATTGTTGAATTTGGAGTTCCGAAACTTCCTGCCTTTTAACTTCCAGCGGATCTTTTAACAGCTGTTTTTGCAGATCGTCGAAACCACAAATGGGCTGACTGAAGCTAATATGGGTTAAAAAAAGGAATAGGATGGCGTGTAACAATTGTTTCATAAAACAAGCTTTTCTCGTAACAGAGGGTAATGGTTAAAAATTTAATTAGTGCTTCAAAAATATTGGCCGGAAAGACATTTAACTGCAGGCGGTTAGTCCCAGCCGGTTGCTGATATAATGATACATGAATTTCAGATTAGTTTGGCCTGTCAACACCTTTTCATTGATAGATATTCTTTCCTACCTGGATGGTGTTAGTTTATTTTCGATCACATTAATTACAACAATCCTGCCTGAACGGCAATTTCATTTTGTCAGTTTTCGCCTGTTGCAAATTTGTTTTTCTATAAAACTGACAAAAAGTTGGAAGATATCCTCTTAAATCTGTCAATTAATAATGATTCCGGCATTGGCACAATGTTCGTTAAAGCAAGCCTGTTCACATTGTTTCTTTAAAAACTAAAACATAAAGATTATGGCTACAGACAACAAATTATCAGTTACGCCCCTGCACGACCGCGTAATTGTAAAACCAGCCGCTGCTGAAGAAAAGACCGCCGGAGGCATTATCATCCCTGATACTGCAAAAGAAAAACCACAACGCGGCGAAGTCGTCGCAGTGGGCCCCGGCAAAACCGGCAAAGATGCGCATTCCATGACCGTCCAAGTGGGCGACCTGGTGCTTTACGGCAAATATTCCGGCCAAGAAATCAACCATGAAGGTCAAGACCTCCTCATTATGCGTGAGGAAGAAATCTTGGTGATTCTTTAATGGTTTAGAGTTTAGTTGTTTAGGGATTAGATAGACCTCGCCCTAAACTTTATACCCTCCCCCCTAAACCTCCAAAACCATTCATCACTTAACACTTACCACTCGAAAAGATATGTCTGCAAAGCAAATTAACTTCAATACCGAAGCCCGCGAAAAACTTAAAGAAGGCGTTGACGCTTTGGCCAACGCAGTAAAAGTTACCCTCGGGCCTAAAGGCCGCAACGTAGTCATCCAAAAATCCTTCGGCGCGCCAGCCATCACCAAAGACGGTGTAACGGTGGCCAAAGAAATCGAACTCGACGATGCAGTGGCCAATATGGGCGCACAAATGGTGAAAGAAGTCGCCAGCAAAACCGCTGATGCTGCAGGAGACGGTACCACGACAGCAACCGTGCTCGCTCAGGCAATGGTAACAGCTGGCCTCAAAAATGTGGCCGCTGGCGCCAATCCAATGGACTTGAAGCGCGGCATCGAGAAAGCCGTTAAGGTCATTGTTGAAAATCTCAAAAGCCAAACCGAAAATATTGGCGAAGATTTTGGCAAAATCCAACAAGTGGCAGCAATTTCTGCCAACAACGACGAAACCATCGGCACGCTCATCGCAGATGCCATGAAGCGCGTCAGCAAGGACGGCGTAATCACCGTAGAAGAAGCCAAAGGCACAGACACCTACATGGACGAAGTGATCGGGATGCAGTTCGACCGCGGCTACCTCAGCCCTTACTTCATCACCGACGCTGAGAAAATGGTGGCCGACTACGAAAACCCGTACCTGCTCATCACGGACAAAAAGATCAGCAATATGCAAGACCTCGTGCCCGTGCTCGAGAAGTCATTGCAAACAGGCCGTCCGTTACTCATCATCGCAGAAGATGTTGACAGTCAGGCACTTGGAGTATTGGTAGTCAATCGCCTCCGCGCTGGACTCAAAGTGGTGGCCGTAAAAGCTCCAGGCTTTGGCGACCGCCGCAAAGCCATGCTCGAAGACATCGCCATCCTCACGGGTGCCACAGTCATCAGCGAAGACCAAGGCTACAAACTCGAAAATGCTGGTCTCGAACACCTCGGCTCTTGCGAGCGCATCACGGTGGATAAAGACAACACCACGGTAGTAGGTGGCAAGGGCAAAGCAGAGGACATCAAATCCCGCATTGGCCAAATCAAACAGCAAATCGAAGCTACCACCAGCGATTACGACAAAGAAAAACTGCAAGAGCGCCTCGCCAAATTGGCAGGTGGTGTGGCAGTGCTCTACATCGGCGCCGCTACGGAAGTAGAAATGAAGGAGAAAAAAGACCGCGTAGACGACGCGCTCCACGCAACCCGCGCTGCCATTGAAGAAGGCATCGTACCGGGTGGCGGCGTAGCCCTCGTGCGTGCGATCAGCAGCCTTGACGCACTCAAAGGACTGAACGAGGACGAGAACTACGGCATCGCCATCGTGCGCAAGTCGCTCGAAGCTCCGATCCGTATCATTGCTGAAAATGCAGGAGTAGATGGTTCGCTCGTGTTCCACAAGGTACTCGACAGCAAAGGCTCGTTCGGCTACAACGCGCGTACCGATGTGTACGAAGACTTGAAAAAAGCAGGCATCATTGACCCAACCAAAGTAACCCGCGTAGCACTCGAAATGGCTGCATCTATCGCTGGCCTTGTGCTCACGACAGAGTGCGTCATCAGCGAGAAGCCTAAGAAGGGCGAAGGCGGCGGCCATGGCCACCCGGACATGGGCGGCATGGGCGGTATGATGTAAAATTGGGCGATATTCAGATATTTTTACTCGCCGAAGCCTTCCTGCCCACTTAGTCTTGGCAGGCGGTGCCGAAGGAAGGGGATATTGAAATCGGGCGTGTCGGTAACGGCGCGCCCGATTTGTTTTTGGCTGGTTTTTGTCAAACGGAGAGATTGTAGAAAATACGAATGGATGAGCCTTTACTTTGGTCGGTGATTTTCAGCAACCATTTGTCATCCTTCAACTGATTTACCGCCATGCGAAAAGCAATCTACTTGCTCTCTTTTTACATTTGTCTCTTCCAAGCTATTTCACTGAATGCCCAATGGATTAAAACCAATGGGCTTCCGGGAGGCTCCACAAACCAACTATTGAAACATGGCGACACTTTGCTGGCATCTTTTGGCAGGGAGTTTTACTATTCTGCCAACCATGGGGAGACTTGGTTGCCGATTTTGAGCCCATCTCTACAAAATCCATCTGTACTTGTTAGCGATACAAAAAACGTGGTTGGGTATGCCCACAACCTAAACTGGGTTTCAGGACATGCCTTTCCGTTTCGGACAGATGATTTTTTTCAAACGCTACACCCAATTTCAACAGACACCTTGAAATTGAATTGGTTTTTCCCAGCGCATGGGTATGTTTACGCCCAGCGGTATCAATCCTCGAACAATGGCCTGTATCGGACAAACAATGATGGGGCAAGTTGGAATCTCGTGACAACACGCTCACTTGGTAATTTACAATTTAGAGACCAGCGGATTGTCGGAGTGAGTTCCAAGTTTGTGTTGCAATCAATGGATGAAGGTTTCACTTGGGATACATTGCTTCAGTTTACAGGGTATTCAAACCGATTGCTCCAACACGAGAATCATTTTTTTCTCTTTACTTCTTATTCTGCTGCAAACCCAGCCGGATGTTATGCCTCGGATGATTACGGCCAAACGTGGCAATTCCATCAAAACACTGATTTGGAACATGTCGATGATTTCATTTGGCACAATGGGAGCATCTACGGCTTGGATCGCAACAGAATCATAAAATCCTCTGACCTTGGCCAAACCTGGCAAGATTTTCCTATCCCAGCAAATTCAATATACCCTGCACTTTATGGCGTCTCGTTAGGGAATGCGCTTATTATTGGAGGGGGACAGAGTGTTGGCTCATCAGGAATGTACAGAAGTATTGATGACGGGAATACTTGGGATCCCGTTTATTTTGAAATCACCGCCTCCTCAGGAAAGCTATATCACCAACATCACAGCATTCAACGGCTATTTGTGGGCGGCAGTAGCGGGTGGTGGTATCTGGAAACGCCCGCTCAGCGAACTCGGTATGAGCTCAACGCTTGATCAAGACTTTCTCAAAGCTTCATTTAAACTTTCACCCAATCCAGCCTCACAACTTGTAAAAGTTAAAATTGGTGAAGAATCCGGCGAACTAATCCTATTCGATGTAATGGGACGCGTTGTATTGCGCCGAATTATAGAAAGCCCGGAAACGGAGCTCTCCGTGGAAGGGCTTCCACAAGGGCTATATCAAGTCATTTTTATGAGTGAAAAAAGGATGTTTTATGGCTCCTTGGTGGTGCAGCGTTGATTCATGTTTAGTGTCGGGGCGACTTCAAGTCACCCCGACACTTGTTTGAACGCCCGTTGGAAGCAATGCCCAAAAATGTGATTGTACTTTAACTGTAGATTGGCACACCTTTGCACAGGCTTTTTACCCAAGCCAATGAAGCATCAAGGTCTAACGTCCACTATCCAATGTCTTCAACTAATTTACCCACTCTTTTCAGACTTATGAGAATTCTGTCTTTTCTTCCCAGTCTCCTGTTCACCCTCCTTTTTTTAACGGCTTCGACCTCAATTTTTGCACAACAAAACCCTGTGGTGCAATTGGATGGTGCCAAAATGCGCGCAGCGCTCGAACTCCCCAAGGGCACCTCGACGGTGAGGCTCTGTGGTCTCGAGCCGGGAAATTCTTACAAAGTAATCGCGGCGCCAATGGCATTTGGGCAACGTGCGGAATTTGAAATAGCCCCGGCACCCGCACTGACGAAGGGTACGAGCAGTTTTGCTTTTATGCGGGAAAGCAAAAATGAGGTGCGTTTTGCAGCACCAGACGCATGTGTAGACATTCAGGTAAAAACCAGCAGCACAGAACAGGGCGAGCAAGTCCCCATGTACCTGTCCATTCGTTGCGAAACCTGCCCGGATGCCAAGGCTTGGCTACGCAAAGTGACCGGCCAAGAAAATCAATCGGTGCTGGAGATTGAAAAAGGATTGACGGCGCAAGAATTGGTAGAAGATGTGCTGGTTGGCGGCGGCTGTTTTCAAATCAGCAACGTGACTTTCTTCGGTCAACCTGAACAAATCGGCACTTTTTCCAATGGCCTCACCAATATTGGATTCAGCGATGGACTTATCATGGCCACTGGAGATATTGACATAGCCCCCGGCCCAAACGATACGGGTGGTGATAACGGAGGCTTTGGTACGGGTACCCCCGACGGTGATTTGCAGACGCTAACAACAGGTGCTATCTTCGATATGGCGAGCATCGAATTCGATTTCGTTCCTACCCAAAATCAGGTAGTCTTTGAGTTTGCTTTCGCTTCTGAAGAATATTGCGAGTATGTGAACACGAATTTTAATGATGTATTTGGCTTCTTCATTTCCGGCCCTGGCATCGTGGGCACTAAGAACCTCGCCGTCATTCCCAGCACCAATACACCGATTACCATTAATAACTTAAATCATTTGGTAAACAGCGGCCTTTATACCCATAATACACCGTTTACTGGAAACAACTGCGGCATTCTACCCGCTTTTGGCCCGGCTGTCCTTGAATTGCAATACGATGGTTTTACCAAAAAAATGACCGCTGTAGCCAGTGTAATTCCCTGTCAGACCTACCATATCAAGCTAAAGATTGCGGATGTTTTTGACGGTGTTTGGGACTCAGCGGTGTTCCTCCGCGCCAATTCATTCAACGCAGGGGGCGGAGTGCTGGTTACTCCGGCCTACCCAGGCAGCCATGGTTCGTCTTACGAAAGTTGCGATGTTGGCAGCGTCCGTTTCCAGCGTGGCAACGGCAACACAAGTTTGCCCCTCCCCGTCAGTTTTACGATCGGCGGCTCGGCTACACCGGGCGTGGACTATGTTCCAATTAGCAACACGGTGGTAATTCCCGCCGGTCAGATGGAAGTGCTCGTACCCATTACCGTCCTTCCCGATTTCATTCCAGAAGGCCAAGAAAACATCCTGTTTACGATACCAAATTCCTGCGCTTGTTCGCAGAGTACGGTGGAGTTTTTGATCAACGACCGCCCAGCGCTCAACATCGAAGCGACCGATCAATTCCTTTGCGCAGGAGAAACAGCAGTACTCAGTGCCAGCGTTTCGGGCGGTTTGCCCAACGCCACTTTTGAATACCTTTGGAGTACGGGTGAAACAACCGCGAACATCAGTTCTAGCCAAAGTGGCACTTTTAAGGTAACTGTCACAGACGGCTGCAGCGAGGCAGTGGCGGTTTCTATGGAACTGGTGTTCGAAAACTGTGGCTGCGATGCTGAGACGTTTATCAAAACCATCGGCGAAATCGGCCAAGACGTGCGCGGTTACGGTGTATATGACAGCCAAGACGGCAACCTTTATATCACTGGATCAAAGCAAGACAGCGCCGTCATCCTTAAAATGACCCCAACTGGCACCATCATTTGGATGCGCACATTTGATGTACAGGATGGATTAACCGACAGGATATCAGAACTTATCGTGGATTCTGAAGGCATGCTCGTTGGCTGCGGCCAAAGCGGCAATTTGCAGCCGCCAAACGTTTCGGGTTTTGTTTTTCGTTACAATCCTGCAACAAATAACATGCAGTGGATCAACACCTATGGCCTTGAATCTCCGTATGTATTTGGGCTGGTAGAATTGCCTAACGGCAATTATTTGGTTTACGACAACCCACATCAACCCACGAACGACATTCGGATGCTGGAGATAACCCGCCCCGACGGTACGATTGACTTCGGCAGCCC
>JBBQSW010000220.1:0-6693 GCA_038213575.1 Chitinophagales bacterium
GGGCTTTCCATCGGCTCATCGGCTCATAGCGGCGCATAATTGGATACCACTTCTGGGTCTCTGCCAGCCAATTGAACGGCATCAGCACCATGGCAAGTATAAGCCAAACTGCATTGGAACCTGCAAGAACTTGCCAAAAAATAGCCCAGATTTCAGGCAGGTTGTTCTTTCCGGTCAGCTGAAAATACAAAATGCCAGCCAAAAAGAGTAGCAGCAGCGCCTTGAAAGCTAAGTTTAGGTATTTTCGATTGGGAAGGGTAGACACGAAATGGTGTTTAACTCACAAAATTAAAAACAGGTAGATCTTAGAGCGTGTTCACGAAAGTGTGGAATACCTTTTTAAACCATTGCTGTTTTAATCTACAAAAAATGGGCAACCTCCACCTGGAGATTGCCCATCATATCAGCAGTTGACTATATCAATTAATAGCCAGCGTCTTTGTTGCCTTTGAAGCTGCCTTTGCCAGCTTCTTTGCCTGCTGGGCGAGCCATTTCGGTTTCGCCTTTTGCTACGCGGAATTCCACGCGGCGGTTCATTGAATTAGCGCCTTTTTCTGGAATCAGGGCGGTTGATTCACCAGCCCAGTTCAGGATAATGCGGTCGCGGGATACGCCGTGCTGCGCTATAAGGGCTTCGATGGCCGCTTTAGCACGGTTGTAAGAAAGCACAGCGTTGTAACCTTCTGGGCCGCGAGCGTCGGTGTGACCTACCGCTACCATTTTCAGGCCTGGGTTGTTTTTCAACACGGTCGCCACTTGGTACAGTTTTTCGTACTCGCTGTAACGCACGTCGTAACGGTTGTCGCCAAAGTTCACCATCGGCAGGAACCACTCATTGGTTTGCGGCGTTGGGAATTTGATGGCAGCGATTTTCGCGTCTACAATGCGGTTCACGTCAGCCTCAGAAATGGGCTTAGGTACTTGTGCTACACCGTCTTTGTCTACCGTGTATCCAGGAGGAGAGAACGGTTCTTTGTCCATGTAGTTAGGCACTTTGTCGCCGTCAGAATCAAGGGTAACACCTTTGGTGTCTACTCGGGCACCTGCAGGGCTGTTGTCTTCGTCGTCAATGGCATCAATGATACCATCGCCGTCTGTGTCAGTTGGGTCATAGATCGGGCGTTTTTCAAGCTCCGAAATAGCGTTTCCAGCTGTTTCCAGCGGGTTGGCCCAGTAAAGCGGCTCAGACTTTTTGTTGCCAGCCTTGTCTTTGCCACCGATGTTGAAGTTCAACGAAAGGTGTGGCCAGTGGAAAAAGTCGCGGCTAATATTCCGGTTATTGCTCTCATTGTTCAAGCCATCAAGCAAATCCTGGTCATCACCGAGCACTTGTGCTACTGTGTACTCCAGACCGAGGTTGAATTTTGAGTTGAAACGGAAAGCGAGGCCAGCGCCAACTTCGACCGTAGCACCCGAGGGCTTAGGATCAACGGCAGCACCATTTAGTGTAACGTCAGAAGACGAATAGCCTAGTCCGCCAAAAACATTGATGCCAACCTTGCGGTAGGGTTTGTCGAAGCGAAGGTTATTCACCGTCATCACCAATTGTCCGCTGCCGGAGAACCAGGCGGTTTCTGAATCGTCTGTGCCTGGTGCCTCGTCTTCATTTTTCATAGAGGCGTAAAGTCCGCTAACACGAACGGAGAAAACGTGGCCAAGTGATTTGCGGATGTGAAGCCCTCCGCCAAAGCCAGGGAATTTGGCGGGAATGTCGCCAAGAATCATTGGGGTGCCGAGATCAACACCAACTTCCCACTGGTCGGCAGGAGTGAATGAACGATAGGTTGAGCCAGCGTCTTGAGCTGCCAAACCGAGTCCAAAAAAGGCTAAAAGGAGCGCAAAAGTTAATTTCCGAACCGTCATAGGGTTGCTGAATTTTTAATGAAATGAATGGTTACAGTTTTGTTCGTTGTGCGTTTTTGAGGGCGTTTGCTTTTCGAAAGGGAGGCTGTCTGGCAAAAATGATTAGAAAAACGAGGCAATGATAGGTAAAAAAACTCAGACACCAAGCTTTTTCAGGGCCAAAAATAGCGCGGTGGTGGATATTTTTCGGGGAGAATCATTATTTTTTCTAACTTCTTCCAATGCGCGGCGGATTGTGACGGATGTATCCGAGAAAATTGCCCGGTCGGTCATGGCTACATCCGGCTGCATAAGGTACGCAAAAACCCGAGCCATACCACAGTTGGCAATGAAATCCGGGATGATCGCCGTGTGCTCGTCTGTGTAGCGAGCCGTGGGGCCAAAGAACACTTGATCATCCACAAAGGGCACATTGGCGCCACAGGCAATGACTTCAATGCCCCCTTCCAACATCGAATCTACCTGTGCGCGCGTGATAAGTTTGGAGGCTGCGCCTGGGATGAAAATATCCGCGCCCATCTTCCAGATTTTCTCATTTGCCACTTCAAACGGCACCAGATTGTGTGCGGTAATTTTATTGCCTACTTTTTCATTAAAAAGATGTTTCACTTCCGAGAGCGCCAGCCCTTCGGGCGCCAGTATGCCGCCAACACGATCAATGATTCCTATAATTTTCACCCCTTCCTTTGCCAAATAACACGCAGCAGCAGAAGCTACGTTGCCCCAACCCTGAATAATGGCTGTTTTGCCGGCCAAAGAACTGTGGTGAAAAATGTCGTAGAAATGGCGCAAGGATTCAGCCACTCCATAGCCTGTGATTAGGTCGGCAACGGCATATCTGTGCTGGCCTCCTTCAGGCACAAATTCTGGGTCTTCAACAATTTTGGTGCAGCCATAGCGCAATTGGCCGATGATATTTATCTGTTGGCCCTCCGTAGGCTTGAGGTGACCCCGTACGATGCCTTCCTGTGGATGCCAAAGACCGAGTGCTTCCGTGATGGGAACCACATCCTTCAATTCGTCTACGTTCAGGTCGCCGCCTGTACCATAATAATTTTTCAGAATGGGCAAAGCAGCGCGATACCAGCGTTCCAATACCTCCAATCGGCGCGGATCCGAAGGGTCGAAATTGATGCCGCTCTTCGCGCCGCCGATGGATGGGCCGCACACGCTAAACTTGATTTCCATTACTTTAGCTAAGGAAATGACCTCCTCACAGGTCAATCCTTTGCGCATCCGGGTGCCTCCCCCAGCCGCGCCGTTGCGCAAAGAGTTGATGACGATCCAACCTTCCGCGCCGGTGTCCTCATCATGCCATTCAAAAATGATTTCGGGTTTTTTCTCCTTGTACTTTTCTAGGAGGCTTTCCATGCAAATGTGTGGTGGGTAAATTGATCAGAGCAAAATGCGGCGCAAAAGTAGGGCGAAATTCATTTCGCCTTATCATGTAGGGCGAAATGAATTTCCTCCTACATGAATCCGCCGCTCTGTTTCCACCAGAATTTCGATTTCCAACCGTAACGCATTCTCGGGAAGCATTTGTTCTGCCCATTGCGGCCACTCGATCACGCAATACCAGGGGTCGTACAGCAAATCTTCCAACCCAATGTCGAACGCCTCCTGCGCAGAGCCCAAACGATAAAGGTCGAGATGGTGAAAAAGACTGATGGAGCCGTCGGCTTCCAGATAGCTGTATTGGTTCACCAGCGAAAAGGTAGGGCTGGCCGTGTTTTCCCGTACGCCGAGGTGCTGGCAAATGGCCTTCACGAGCGTGGTTTTACCTGCGCCCATCTCGCCATACAGGGCGATTTTGCGGTGGCCAGCGAGGACTTGCAGCAGTTGCGGCATCAAGGCTGGCAAATCATCGGGGGATTTTATGGTCCATTCCATCCCCACAAAGGTAAAGCATTGCTAGACTTTGGAGGTCTTCGAAAACCTCCAAGGTCTAGCAATGCTTTACCTTTGTGGCGTGACTTACCAGCTCTCCGACATCCAACACATCCTCCAAGCCGAGTGGCTTCAGAAATTTAAGTCTAACCCGACCGTGGAACACCTGCTTTTCGACAGTCGGTCGGTGGCCGCGCCCGCCGTGTCGCTGTTTTTTGCTTTCCCAGGCAAACACCGCAACGGCCACCAATTTGTCCCCGAACTCTATGCGCAGGGCATTCGTCAATTTGTGGTGAGCCAAGCAGTAGACACACAAAAATTGCCGGAAGCAAACATTCTTAAAGTTGAAAATACCCTCGAAGCCCTGCAAAGCCTGGTCGCATTCCATCGCTCCCGATTCAACATTCCCGTCATCGGGATCACGGGCAGCAACGGAAAAACCGTGGTGAAAGAATGGCTCGCCCAAATCCTCTCGCCTGATTTCGATATTGTACGCAGCCCCAAAAGTTTCAATTCTCAAATTGGTGTGCCGCTCTCCGTGTGGCAAATGCAGGAGCGCAACACGCTCGCCATTTTCGAGGCCGGTATTTCGCAGCCCGGCGAGATGGAGCACTTGGAAAAAATCATACGCCCTACCATCGGCGTTTTCACGAATCTCGGCCCCGCCCATCAAGAAGGATTTTCTTCCGATTCGGTGAAGTTGGCTGAAAAAATGCGTCTGTTCGAGCGCTCTGACACGCTCATTTGTGAGGCTTGCTGGGCTCGAGAAGTCCATAATGCCCAACTTTTCACCTGGTCGAAAAATGGCGAACCCGCCGACCTGCAAATTTTTAAAGTTGAAAAACTGGAGCCCCGCGGAGTTAGAATTTGGGCCGTGGTGGATTCTCCAGAAGCGCTGGGGCAGAAGAACCTCGCGCGGCAGGGAGCCCGCTCCACCACAATCTGGGCAGAGCAAAAATCTTCCATTGTCAAGTGCCAAGCGTCTATCACCCTGCCTTTCTCCGACGCCGCCAGCATCGAAAACGCAATTCATTGCTGGGCTGTTGTTCTCCTGCTCGGCATTCCGCAAGAAGAAATCGAGCACCGAATGCTGCTCCTCGAACCCGTAGAAATGCGTTTGGAGATGAAAGCCGCCATTCACGGTTGCACCCTCATAAACGATGCATACAGCAACGACCTCGCTTCCCTCCGCCTCGCCCTGCAATTCGCCAGACAACAAGCGGGAAAGAAAAAATTGACGCTCATCCTCTCCGACATCCTACAAAGCGGACAGCCGGGCGAGGTGCTTTGGGCTGAGGTTGCCGAAGCTGTTCGGACGCAAAAAGTAGAGCGTTTAATTGGAATAGGTCCTGAAATTTCGGCCATTCGATCAAAACTGCCTGTGGCAGTAGAAGCCATTTTTTACCCCGATACAGCAGGTTTTTTAGAGAAAATAGCAGAACACGATTTCCGCGAAGAAACGATTTTGCTTAAAGGCGCCCGAATCTTTGCCTTTGAGCGCATTGCCCGGCGTTTGGAACAAAAAGCCCATAAAACCGTGTTGGAAGTAAACCTTTCCGCCCTCGCGCACAACCTGAAAACATACCAGCGGCTGCTCCAGCCCGGCACTAAAATGATGGTAATGGTGAAGGCCGAAGGTTACGGCTCAGGTTCGGCACAAGTGGCAAAATTGTTGGAATTCCACCAAGTGGACTACCTCGGGGTCGCCTATACCGACGAAGGCATTGCACTTCGGCAATCAGGGGTCAACCTGCCCATTTTAGTATTGAATCCAGAACCTGCAAGTTTCGATATGTTGTGGCGTTTTCGGCTGGAGCCAGAGGTGTACAGCCTACCCATGCTCGACGAAATTTCGATGTTTTCCAGTGCAGGAAAACCGCTCACCATTCACTTCAAGTTGGATACCGGGATGCACCGCCTAGGGTTTGAGCCTGCCGATATTCCTAAACTATTGGAAAAATTAAGCGAAATGCCCTATCTGCGTGTGGCCTCTGTTTTCTCCCATTTGGCAGCCAGCGATGCCAAACTGCATGATAATTTTACCCAAAAGCAAGCGGCAGTTTTTGCTGAAATGTATGGCCCCATAAGCACTGCACTGGGCTATACTCCTTTGAGGCATATTTGCAATACAGGAGGCATTGAGCATTGGCCTCAATTCCACTTTGATATGGTCCGGTTGGGAATTGGGCTATATGGCATCGGCGGAAAAACACTGCAGCGTCAACTTCACACCGTGAACTCACTTAAGGCCACCATCAGTCAAATCAAAACCCTTGCTTCGGGCGAAACGGTAGGCTACAACCGAAACAGTGGGCCGCTCGTTGCACCCAAACGCATCGCGACCATCAGCATCGGATATGCCGATGGACTGCTGCGACTAGCAGGAGGAGGGCGATTTTCGGCTTTGTTGCGCGGCCAGCGCGTACCCACGGTGGGGAATGTTTGCATGGACATGACGATGCTGGATGTAACGCAAATCCCTGACGCGCAGGTAGGCGATGACGTGACAATTTTTGGGGAAGGTATTCCCGTTCAAGAACTGGCCGATTGTTTGCAAACCATTCCATACGAGGTGTTTACGAATATTTCAGAGCGGGTAAAAAGGGTGTATTGGCAGGAATGACGTTGGATATACTGCCTAGATTTGTGTATCCAAAGTAAGTTTTGGAACCGATGAAATGATTACCAAAAATGGCAAAACAAGAGATTAGTTCTACTTTGTCAAATCAGCCCCGTAGGGTAATGTCGTTGACTTATGACCCTGAAAGGGTCAAACATGAATAGCCTCCGATGCAATCGGGGG
Source organism: Chitinophagales bacterium (assembly GCA_038213575.1). GTDB lineage: Bacteria > Bacteroidota > Bacteroidia > Chitinophagales > Saprospiraceae > M3007. The sequence continues at coordinate 6,554 of JBBQSW010000220.1, forward strand.
GAATATAAGCAATGGTAACAACCCCGAATGGGGTTGAATATATTCTAAACGCACATTCAACCCCATTCGGGGTTGTTACACACCCTCCCCGAATTTCATTCGGGGCTATTCATGTTTGACCCTTTCAGGGTCTTAAGTCA
>JBBQSW010000221.1:0-6680 GCA_038213575.1 Chitinophagales bacterium
CATCAAATCGCCGGAAGGGATAAAATTTAGAGGCCCATGGTTTTGCCCAATGGAAGTGGCAATATTGTAGGAATAAAAGCCGTCGCCAGCTGCGTACAAAACATTGTTTTGGTCGCATACCAGCGAATTGCACAAATACGGAAGCGTTGCCTCAATACTTGCTGCATTGGTTGCCAAATCCAGCTTGAATAAGATGGATGGGCCGACAATCGTATTCTGAGAAGTGTCGTAGGTTGCAACCAAAAAGTAAAAATCTCCGGTGGGTGTTATGGCCAAATCTAATACAAAGGGGCTATCATAACTTGAAAAATCAATGGGCAGAACATCCGTACTCTCACAAGTTTGAACATCGTAAAGGCTTAAAAAGAATTCCTGGTTAATCAAATCTTGCCGTACATAATAAATGGTTTGAGAATTTACATTTTGATAGCATAATATCAAAAGAATAAAAAACAAGTAGTTTTTCATGCGTATTAAGATTGTTTCAGGCGTAAAAGTGGATAATATCCATGTGGTTTCAAAAAACAGGCCGCCAAAGTTATCCCAACTTTTTGCAAGCTCTTTATCAGTATTAGTACTTGACACATTCTGGCAAAATTTTGCTGCCTATCTTGTTTTCCCTCCAAATCCCATAAACGCCCTACTTTTCGCATCATTCGGAATCTGCCGGCCCAGAAGCAGGCAGTTACGATCCAATATCCAATGTCCAAAATCCTGCTCCTACTAGCTTTATTGCCTTCTTTTCTCGTTGCTCAAAACGACTCCACGCTTTTACTCACCCCAGAGCGGCTCACGGAGCACGATATATTGCCTCGCGACCTTTCTCAAAAGAGAACCGTGGCCAGCTCTGCCACGCGCTCGCTCGAAGCAGTCGAAAACCTACCCTTTACCACTGTGGTTTTCACGGCGGAAGACATTTTACGAAATGGCTTTGTCACCTTGGCTGATGTGCTCAAAGCCGCGCCCGGAATCCGTGTATCACAGCCTGGCAATGCGGTAGAAGGCGAAACTTTTATCATCCGCGGACTTTCGGGAAATCAATACATGAAGGTGTTGATCAACGACATCCCCATAAAGCCCACTATGGCGTTGGGAATGCCCATTGGGGCGCAACTGCCCATTCGACAAGCGGAGCGAATTGAGATCCTCTATGGGCCAGCCGGAGCGATCTACGGCGACGAAACTTGCGCAGGCGTGGTGAATATTTTCTTGAAGGAAAGCGAACGGCCCGTGTACACGCAAGCAGATTTGGGCTTCGGGCGAAATGGTTACAACAGCCTCGACCTGATGTTCGGTGGGAAAATCGGGAAAGACAAAAAGATATTCCGATTCAGCCTTTACGGTAGCAGCACGGTACGCGAACGCACCGAAATTTTTTACGACCAAAACCTTTACAACACCAATCTATACCTCCCTTTTAGGCTTGATTCCTCCCTGTATCGCCGAACACCCAATTTCCGGGCAGCATCTGGCGCACTGGGCGATAGTTTTCCACGCGTTGCCCAAATACCCCACGAGAGCCGCTTGTTTGGCATCAACCTCACTTGGCGGGGATTGCATTTTACCTACCACCGTATGTTGCGATTCGACCACACCTCTTTGGGTATCAACCCTTTGGCGGTTTCTTATGCCAACCCATCAAATCGAATTGCCGAGCGGATCGAAACGTTTTCACTGGGTTTTAACCGCCAACGAAAACGCCGCACCACCTATACCAACATTTCTTTCTTACGCTATTCGGTGGACAACAACAGCAGTACGACCTACGTCTTTGACCGCTTGAGTGCGGCCAATTACCTGGCGCGTGGAGGCCCTTCGCTCTCGGATACCGCACGGGCGACCCTGCTCAAAAACATTTACAATGCGTATGCTTCCGAAGAGCGCTTTGCCACTGCCAATGGCGTGGATGCTCGCATCGAATCGCGCATGAGCGTTTTGCTTGGCAAACAAAAACGGATGCATTTTGACGCAGGCGTACAATTGAATGTGGGGGTCGGAGTACCGCTCATTACTTACAACACTTTGCCGGTTGAGGTGACTATTGATGGCAATATTTTCCCCGACATACCGCAACCCGTCAACACCTATCAACAAGGCCAAAGCATATTCAACGGGTTCGGGTTTTCTCAGCTGGCTTGGCGCGGCAAACACCTACATATTGTTGGCGGCGGCTCCATGAGTGCCCGCCTCGAAGAGGGTATTGCCCTGTCGCCTCGCTTGGGCGCCTTGTACCACTTGGACAGCAACTGGACCTTTCGGGCAAACGTTGCTACCGGCATCCGGCACGCTTCGTCATACGGCAATTTTCATACCTATCAAATTGTGCCGTTGGCAGGATTTACGGTAACGCCTGGCAACCGATATTTCGAAACAGAAAAAACTTATGCGTCAGAAACCGCAATCCGATACACTACCCACAGTGGATCCAGTCTTGAAGGTATTTTGTTTTGGCAAGAAGCACACCGGCTTTATCGTCCCGGCTACCTCGTAGATGAGCCGGGTATCCTTTTCAGCCAATCTTACGGATATAAAAATGCTCCCGGACTCGCACTTTCGATGTGGGGCTTTCAAGGGATTGCCCGTTCAGAATCAGTGGCTTTCGACTTGACGATCAACAAAAAAAAGCCCATCTTATTGACAAACCGTGCCGAGTTTTTTATCCAATATGCCCGAGGAAGGGAATGGTTTGGTTACGGACTTCCTTCTACCAACGAAGTGCGCAACCAGCCCAAATGGAACACACAATTCCGTTATTATTTTAAAGCAGGGAAAAAATTGGAACTCGTAATAGCCGTTAACCAGCAGAGTTCAGCACTGGGTAAATCCGTCATATTTAATGACCAGTACGAACTTCCAGACCGCCCCCGCCTCGAGAACTTCAGCACCTGGGATTTTATGTCGCGTCTCTATCTGAGCAACCACTTCCTCGTCTATTTCCAACTCATCAATGCCTTTGATCGGCACACCCCTGGCATTGATGCCACTGGCACGCCCGACGACCTGCTTTACAATCCGCAACAAGGGAGGCAATGGAGGTTGGGGGTGAACTATAACATGAACTGAATGTCCAATGTCCAACAAGGAATTTCCAATGTCCAAGTTGGCATTGCGCATAGCTACTCACCTTGAATCCTAGGCCTTTAAGAACTAAAAATGCCAAACTCAGGGCTTATTTGGACATTGGACATTCCTTGTTGGACATTGGACATTTATAAAAACGGATTGTACTCCTTCTCATGCCGCACCGTAGTAGCAGGGCCGTGGCCGGAAAAAACCAGGGTGTCGTCTGGCAGGGTAAAAATTTGGGTTTGGATGCTGTGAATCAGGGTGTCAAAATTGCCGCCTGGAAGGTCTGTTCGGCCAATACTTTCAAAAAAAAGTACGTCGCCTGAAAGCACAAACTTTTCTTCTTCGCAGTAAAATGAAATGCTCGCGGGCGAATGGCCAGGGGTGAAAAGTATCTTCAGTTTTGTCTCGCCAAACGCGAGCGTTTCACCGCCTTCCAGAAAATTGACTGGCATGGGCTGATGCCCCTCGAAGGGTACACCGTACATCTGGCATACCTGCTCAAAACGAGCGAGTACGGGCCATTCGCCTTCATGGATTTCAAGCCCTATCCCCCAGGTTTTGACTACGAATGGGTTTCCAAAAACATGGTCCAAGTGGCAGTGCGTGTTGATGAGCCGTACGGGGCGCAGTTTTTTCTCATCAATAAATTGGCGCAACGTATTGCATTCTTCCAGCGTGTAGCAGCCGGGATCAAAAATGGCGCATTCACCCGAGTCGTCCCACACGACGTAGGTGTTCTCAGCAAAAGGGTTGAACTCGAAAGCTTGGACTTGGGTCATGTGATTGATGTGATTGATTCGATTGTTCCGATTGTTTCGATTGCAATGATTGAGGCAGCGCGACAATCGAATCAATCGAAAAATCGAAACAATTATATGACTTGAAACCCGTGTGCATACGGGTCGTCGTCGTCGACCATTATAGTATTGTAGCCTGTCACCATGGCCCAACCTTCGATGCTGGGTCGCATGGCTTTTAGACCTGCCACGGTGGTTTCTTCTTCGATGCGGCCTGTGAACTTTGACCCAATGATACTTTCGTGCACAAACGCATCGCCGGGCTTTAGCAGTCCTTTGGCATACCACTGGGCCATTCTTGCACTCGTGCCTGTGCCGCAGGGCGAGCGATCTATTGCCTTATCACCATAAAAAACGGCATTTCGGGCCGTGGAACTGGGGTCTAAGGTTTTTCCCGTCCAAAGGATGTGGCTCAGTCCTTGAATGGTTGGATTTTCTGGGTGGACAAAGGTATGCTGCTCGTTGAGCAATCTGCGCATTTCCCGGGCCCAACCGATAAGTTGTTCGGCACGAAAATGTTCCAGGCCGGGAAAATTCATCTGTGGATCCACGATGGCGTAAAAATTTCCGCCATAAGCCACATCCACCCGAAGCAGGCCGAGTTCAGGGCATTCGACTTCGAGATTTTCTGCCGCCAAATAGGATGGAACATTGGTAAGCCGCACGGATTTTACCTTTTTACCCGCTTGCTCATAACGTACCAGCACGAGGCCGGCAGGCGTTTCGAGTCGTAGTTGGCCGGGAGTTTTTGGCATGACCAAACCTTGCTCGATGGCAATGGTAACGGTGCCAATCGTGCCGTGGCCACACATGGGCAGACAGCCACTGGTCTCGATAAAAAGCACTGCCACGTCATTGGCAGGGTCGTGCGGAGGGTACAAAATGCTACCGCTCATCATGTCATGCCCACGTGGCTCGAACATGAGCGCGTGGCGAATCCAGTCGTATTCGCGGAGGAAATGCTGGCGTTTTTCACTCATATTCGCACCCAGTAAATTGGGCCCGCCGCCTGCCACGAGTCGTACCGGATTGCCACAAGTATGGGCGTCTATGCAGAAGAAGGTCTTTGATGCCATTGATTGATTGGTTCGATTGGTTCGATTGCGACGATTGCGACGATTGCGACGATTGCCGCGTGTACAATCGAAACAATCCAACAATCGAAACAATCTCCCCGGCGAAGATTGGGCAAGTTTTCAGAAAAAACAAAGACTTTTGCCCGCAATAGCATTGAACAGTGAATTGCCCATTTTGGGCCCTATTTTCAAAGATTTGACTAAACATGAAAGAATTAAAAACGTACCTCGACGCAAACAAACAACGTTTCCTCGACGAATTGCTTGAACTACTGCGTATCCCTTCCGTGAGCGCTGATCCTAAATACGCTGGCGACGTGCGCCGCATGGCCGAAGCCACGGCCCAACACCTCAAAGCCGTGGGTGTGGACAAGGTAGAAGTCTGCGATACTCCCGGACATCCCATCGTGTACGGCGAAAAAATGGTGGACCCCGAAGCACCCACCGTGCTCGTGTACGGTCACTACGATGTGCAGCCTGCCGACCCGCTCGATCTCTGGGATAGTCCGCCGTTTGAACCCGTGGTAAAGAAGACCAAGAACCACCCGCAAGGCGCCATTTTCGCTCGCGGCTCCTGCGACGACAAAGGTCAGGTGTTCATGCACGTCAAAGCCTTCGAGATGATGTCGAAAACCAACAATTTGCCTTGCAACGTTAAGTTTATGATTGAAGGCGAGGAGGAAGTAGGCTCGAAAAACCTCGAAAAATTCTGCCGCGACAACAAGAAAAAACTCGCCTGCGACGTGGTGCTGATTTCTGATACCAGCATCATAGACAACAACACGCCGAGCATCACCGTGGGCCTGCGCGGTCTGTGCTACATGGAAGTGGAAGTCGTCGGCCCGAACAAGGACTTGCATTCGGGGGTGTACGGCGGCGCAGTGGCCAACCCTGTGAATGTGCTATGTCAAATGATCGCCTCTTTACACGACGCCAAAAAACGCGTCACCGTAAAAGGTTTTTATGACGAGGTACAAAAAGTCAGCAGCAAAGAGCGCAAAGCAATGAATGCCGCGCCCTACGACGAAAAAAAATACATGAAAGACCTCGGCGTGTCCGAACTCATGGGCGAAAAAGGCTACACCACCGTGGAACGCACGGGCATTCGGCCCACGCTCGATGTGAACGGCATCTGGGGAGGCTATATCGGAGAAGGCGCAAAAACGGTGCTGCCGAGCAAGGCTTTTGCCAAAATCTCTATGCGCCTGGTGCCGGATCAAGACCCGAAGAAAATCGAAAAAATGTTCCAGAAACACTTCGAAGGACTCGCGCCTAAATCCGTAAAAGTGAAAGTAACGGCCCACCACGGCGGCTACCCGGTGGTGGTGCCAACCAATTCGGTAGAATACAAAGCCTCCGAAAAAGCCCTCGAAATGGCCTTTGGCAAAAAGCCCCTGCCCCAGCGTGGCGGCGGCAGTATCCCCATTGTGGCCATGTTCGACCAGGTACTGAACGCCAAATCAGTGCTCATGGGCTTTGGCCTGGATTCGGATGATATCCACTCGCCGAATGAGCATTACGGATTGTTCAACTATTTTAAAGGGATTGAGACGATTCCTTATTTTTATAAGTTTTATTCGGAGATGAAGAAAAAGTGAGGTTTTTGGTGCCGCGTTCCTAAGGGCCCAAGCAAAAAAAACTGCGGAGACGCAAAGAATTGATTTTCAAATACTCAGCGTCTTTGCGCCTCTGCAGTAAAATTAAAGTAGGGTGCTTGGTTCACCGAAGGACTGTCCAT
>JBBQSW010000222.1:0-6675 GCA_038213575.1 Chitinophagales bacterium
AATATACCGTGGGGAATGCTTTTCTGAACGAGCGGTTTGGGGGGAAACAACCAGGAAAAGCAGCAGCATATTTTCTCAAGGCTGCCGAGCAGGGCTATCCCCAGGCAGCGCTTCAAACAGGGTATCTGCTGGGCTTTACGAAAGGGTACGGCGATGATGCCAAAGCAGCCCTGCCCTACTTTCAGCAAGCAGCCGAAGAAGGGCTTCCCGAGGCGCGTTTTTGCCTCGCTTCTTGCATGCGTTTTGGTCTGGGCACGAATAAAGACCTCAAAAAGTCCTACAAACTCATGCGCCAGTCTGCTGAAGCCAATTACGCCAACGCCCAACTTTCGCTCGGTCAAATGCTCCGGGATGGCACAGGCACACACCCCAACCGGTCACAAGCCCGCCTTTGGATAAAAAGGGCTGCCGATCAGGGTTTGACCGATGCCCAACGCGAACTCCAAAACATCTGAGCTAAGTAATCCTGTGCCCCCGCATTTCTTCTGCGGCTGTCCTATGTGGGGCAGCCGTTTTTTGTTCCACCGCTATTCGGTATACCGTATATTAATAGGAAAATAAACGCAATCATATTACCTGGGTTCCACAAACAAGGAAACAGACAACCCCAAACACAAAAATCTCTAAAACTCCACCCAAACTCCAAACCGAACTCCATACTTAGCCGCGCCCGGATGTTCAAGGTAACTGAACCTGCGGATCAAATCCACCCGAAGAAATTTGAAGATGTTGGTAATACCCACACTGGCCTCCATGTAGGGCTTTTGCTCCAAAGTGTAGGTAATAGGGGTTCCGTCCGGGAATTCTGGGAATTTGAGCAGGTTGGAATCTTCGCTCGGGCGGTTTTGCGACGATACTTGGCCATACAGTATTTTGAACGAACAGGCTTCGCGCAATTTGAGTTTGCGGAGCAAAGGGATTTTGTTCAGGAAAAAGCCACCGAAATAATGCTCAAACATCAGGGTAGCGTATCGGTCGCTGACGAATTCCATGAAATTCATCAAGTTGTAGGAAAACTGTTGGGTTATATAGGTCTGATTTCCCCGGTGGATGGTCAACAATGGAAAGGGAACCTTGCCAAATACGCCCCCCGCTTCCACATAGAGTTTATTGTAACCGAACGGCGGCGTATTGGTGAATTTGTAAAGACTCGCTACCAACTCTTGATAATCGTATTGGCCACCTGCTATTCCCTTGAAGCCTTTGGAATAGCGCAGGGTGGCGGTATAGTTGAAATCTATAATGGAGCGCGATGCGCCGCTTTGATAGAATTTTTCACCTGGCGAATAGCGAATCTGCGCAAAAGCGGCTGAAGCCAATACCGGATCTTGTGTTGGTGAACCTCCTCCGGCTGGCTCAAACAGAAGTGCGCCTGCGGGACGGAACTGACGGTTTTCGCCCCCGACGAGGTAAGAAAGGTGATTCTTAAACTCGCGCTCATACTGCGCGTTGAAACGGTTGTAGTAAAAAAACTTGTCGTTCGCTCCACGCACCACGGAATTGGCGAAATTGGCAGCCGAACTCACTTGAAAGTTTTGAACGGGCAGCAGGACGTCATGCAAGTAGTTAACGCGCAGGAAATGGTTGGGGAACTTATTGAATTCAGTGCCATTCAGTCCATACACACCACCAATGCTGTACTTCCAACGCAGGTCGCGCAAGCCATATCCAGCCCAAGCCTCTGCACGCCAACGTTTGCTCATTTTGGGGCCTGTGCGCCCGCCGAAGCGCAAGCGAGTGCCTTCTACCTCGTTGAAGGAAACAAACGAGCTCATCGGGCCAATCTGAAATTTCCCCAAATCGGCATGTGCCCCAAAAAGTGCGTAGCCAATTTTGGTCGTCACTTTGTAAAACCGCGTCTTGCGGAGGCTGTCCAAGTTGGTATAGGTGGCGGCCTCGGCAGTGTTGAGTGGGGTAGGGCGGGTAGTTTCCCAGTAGTTGTTGTCCACCACCTTGGATGCGCTGGGCAAGGTTACTATTTCCGAAATGTTGCCCCTGAGCACGGAATCAGGAAGCGTCGGGTTGATGAGCGCATTTCGGTGGGTCACGAGCCGTTGCGCTACCATGCCCACGCCTTTTTTGTTCAAACCAAAGTGCATCCGATAGTCTTCTGTGGCCATCACCCGTTTGCCGGAGGGAAGGAGCAGGAAATCCTGTTCTACCACCAATTCCTTCACCCAGTTTAGATTGATATTTGGGTTGATTGAAAAGTTGATCCGCGTAACGGCATAGGTGCTGTCAAGGGCGATATACAGGTCGCCCTGAAGCAGCATATCCAGTTTGTTCTTGGGATAAAACTCAAGCCGGATCACTTTTTTACCGGCCTCTTCGAGGGTGTCTGCGGAATAATAGCGGTAAAAAAGCGGCGCGTTTTTGGCAATCGGGCTCATGAATTGGTCCGAAAGCATATTCACATAATTGTCATAGATGTCCACATCCTGATACAAGTATTGCAATCCCTTGTCCATTCCATCATCATCCACCATCTCCCCAAATCTTACTGATTTTGAAGCCTTTATATACTTTTTCCACTGTTTTGGGGACGATTGACTGAAGTAATCCATCACGTTTTCCTGCAAAAAGATAGGGGTCACGGGCAGGCCGCCCAGCTTGGTGGTGTCGATATTTTCAAACATAAACCGCATGGGACGGAGAAACCGGTTGGTTTTCAGTTTTTCATTGAGGTTGCTGAGGCCCAGAAAAATTTTCTCGTATTGCTCATCCTGATAAGTGGCCAGATCCGCAATGTGGTTTTGATCGCGGTTAGCAATAACGAGTTCGATGAGTTCCACCACCGGATTGTCTTTTCGCTTGTATTTTGTAGCTTTGATGGTCACCTCTTCCAATTGTGTTGCAGCGGGTGCCAGCACCACATCAAGCGTTTGTTGCTCCCCTATTTTGACGGGAAGTACCTGCGTTACGTAGCCGAGATAGTTGAACTGTATTTTGGTGATTTTTTGCTCTGTTCGGAGCAGGTAAAAACCATTTTCATCGGTTCGGGTACCCGCTGCAAAACCGGGTGAATTGACGCTTACAAACGCCAGCCCCTCCTTGGTTTCTGCATCCGTGACCTTGCCCTTCACCAGTGTGATTATTGTTTTTTGGGAAAAAACAGTACTTGAGGGAATGGTAAAAGTAAAAGTGAGAACTGCCCAAAAAATGGAGCGCATGAGGAGATGTTTTTATTGCGAACTGCAAAGATGCTCGAATCAAAGGTGTGGTCAGGCACTAAAGTCGGCAAGAAAACACAGGATTAACAGATACATTGTTCTAACAAAAACTTCCGCACCATGTTCAATGCGTACACTCCGGTGAGTTCAATGTTTTTAGCCCTGTCCCGCCCAAATAGATGTTTGACCACCTGCGTGCGCTCCCCATCGCTCACCGCCATCCACACCGTCCCCACTGGTTTTTCAGGCATGCCTCCACCTGGGCCGGCAATCCCTGAGATGGCGAGCGAAACATCTACGCCCAAGGTTTCTCTGGCACCTTCGGCCATTTCAGTCACAGCCTCCGCACTTACGGCGCCAAAAATTTCCAGGGTAGAAGCTTTTACCCCCAACAACTTGCTTTTCATCTCATAAGAATAACTCACCACCGAGCCGGGAAAATAATCAGAAGATCCCGGCACCAAGGTGATCAGGTGTGCCACATAGCCTCCTGTGCAACTTTCCGCCGTGCCAAACTGCTTGCCTTGTTGGCGCAGGGTTTTCCCAACTACCGCCTGCAAGCTGTCTTCCTCTTCTCCAAAAACCAAATCTGGGATTAGTGCCCATAATTCCTTCTTTTTAGCATCCAATTCAGCATTTAAGTCCGCTTCTGAGTTGGGTGTGACTTCACCCGGCCAATTGCCCGAGAGACGCAGCCGGACTTGGCCCAGCGAAGGCAGGTATGCCAGTTTGATATGGTCCGGCAGACGGTCTTCAAAGGTTTCGATGCGCTTGGCGATCACGCTTTCGCCTTCGCAGGCAGTCTGCAAGGTGCGGTGCACGATGGGGCGACTGGCAAACTGCGCTTTCAAACGAGGCAATACCTCCTGCGTCAGCAGGTATTCCATCTCAAACGGCACCCCCGGCAAAGAGACAAACACCTTACCATCCAAATCAAACCACATGCCGGAAGCTGTGCCGACTTTATTGGGAAGCACCACCGCTTTGTCGGGCAACATTGCCTGGCTGCGTATCACCTCAACGGGCAATGGGCGATTGATTTTTTGAAAATATGCAGCGATGCGGTCATATACTTCTTGCTGAAAAACCAATTGGCAACCAAACATTTCCACGAGCGTAGCCTTCGTTACATCATCTTTGGTAGGCCCGAGGCCGCCTGTCATGATGACAATTTGGGCCGTAGTGGCCGCGTGTTCGATACCCGCGACGATCGCTTGTCTCGTGTCGCCCACGCTGCTTTTACCCATTACAGCGATGCCGTTGAGGTTTAGTTGGCGGCTCATCCAAGCCGAATTGGTGTCTACGATTTGGCCGATGAGGATTTCATCACCGATGGTAAGGAGGTGTGCGGTCATGCTAGGCTAGGTAAGTAGTTGACAGGTGATTGGCAGATTAGGCGGCAATCTAACGCTTCTTAATTTTCTGGATGTACAGCACCTGATTGCTTTTTTTGCTGCGTATTATGGAGCAATCGGTATGCTTGTGTAAAGGGAGTGTTCATGAAAGTGTTGCACACCTCGCCAAATACATTGATTATCAACACTCAAATTTAGGTGTGCCACACTTTTCTGAACACTCCCCTTGTTGAGGGCACAAGTATCGGCAATAAATCTGACGGATTCTTTCTCCGCCCTCAAAAGCCTGTCCTCACCTGTTCGGAAGCCAATATCTTTGCATTCCCGATCTTCGGAACTACACCGATGGTATCTACAAAACAACGGTAACACAATGACTGCTTACGCCCGTTTACTGGCTTTTGCCGCCCTATATTTTTTTTCTCCCCCTATTTTAGTGGCCCAGACTGAAACGGAACCATGGTTCAACAGGCTCCTGACACGTTTCACCAAAGACGACCGACCGCCAGACCGACCGCGTTTTTTGGCGTACCCGACCTTCGCGTTTTCACCAGAGACCAGCTGGGAGATAGGTGTGGCGGCAACCTTTTTGTTTCACGCCAAAAACGACTATGAAAACAACCGCCTGAGCGAGATCACGGCCTTTGGGTTTGTCACCTTTCGCTCGCAATACGGGCTGATGCTCGACAATGCGGTGTACACCGACCAAGACCACTGGCTGCTGCTGGGCAAGCTGCGTTTCCAACGTTTTCCTTTGTCTTATTATGGCATCGGATCGGATGCGCCAAAAGAAGACCCCGTGGTGGTGGATGGCAATTCCTATCTGCTGCGCCAACGGGTGTTGCGGCAGATCAAAGGCAATTGGTTCGCGGGGGCACAGGCAGAGGTGCAGCACCTCGGGAGGGTGGACTTTGGCGGAGATCAGCCCACCCGGCCGCCGCCAGCAGGTGCGGGCGGTTCTACGAATGTCGGCTTTGGGCCGAGCTTGGTGTTCGACTCCCGGCCCAACATGCTCAATACCCGAGAGGGCTGGTTTGGGGAGTTGTCGTGGCTGCATTACGGCCGCAAGTTGGGCAGCGACTATGCTTTTGATGTATTTAGCGCGGAAGTCCGTCGCTACAAACAATTGGGCCCCAAGCAGGTGTTTGCCTGGCAAGTGAGCGGCAGTGCTGTGCAGGGCAACGCGCCCTTCAACCTGCTCAGTCTGATGGGCAGCGAAATGTTGATGCGCGGCTATTACACGGGCCGGTTCCGGGACCGGCAGTACTACGCGGCGCAGGCGGAATACCGTTGGTTGCCATTTCCATTCAGCAAACGTGTGGGCGGGGCCGTGTTTATGAGCGCCGGGGCTGTGTCGCCCTCGCTCGATATGCTCAGCACTCGTCAGGTAAGGCTGGCTGGCGGGGCGGGGCTGCGTTACCTGATTTTTCCTAAAAAAGACATTTTTGTGCGCCTGGACGCTGGATTTACCCGGGAGGGTGTTAGTTTTTATATTTTTACGGGGGAAGCGTTTTAAGGACTGTTCTATCCTCCCGACTTCACAAATTTCAGGGTCAACAACTGCCCGCTTACCGTGCTCAATTTCAAGCAATATACGCCATCGGGTAGTTGCGCGACCTCGATCTCGCCCGACAAAGCCGAGGGCTGGAGTTGTTGAACAAGCCTCCCACGAAGATCTACGATACAGGCCCCGATAAAGTCTAAATCAATGATTTTCAACTGAATAGCCGAATGGGAAGGATTGGGCCAAAGCTGCACAGAACCAAGTGTTCTAGAATCATTGACTCCCACGGTGTTGGTGATCGTGATGGGCGCAAAAGCGGAAGCCTACCCCAAGGTTGCTTGTGTTGCCGCCCGGCCAGGTGATGGCGAAAGGCTCCGTCCCACCAGAGGCGGCGATCTGGGCCAATCCGGTCGTGTCCTGTGGGCAGAGCACGTTTTGCACATGGATAATGGTGGCCTCCAACACCGGAGGCTGCCCGACAATGGCGGACTGGGTAATGGAACAACCCGCAGCGTCGGTGGCGGTGGCAGTATAGGTTCCAGCGCCCAGGTTGTTGATGGTTTGCGAGGTGGCGCCGTTGCTCCAGAGATAAGTGTAGGGCAAGGTCCCGCCGCTAGTGGCAGGGGCACGAAGTCTTTGATAGTTT
>JBBQSW010000223.1:0-6675 GCA_038213575.1 Chitinophagales bacterium
GCGTAACAAACCTCCGTCGCAAAACGATCACCAGTATCGCAATTGCTTGGCTTTTAACGCTTCCGGTCACGTTTGTCATGGCCGCATTGATGTTTTTCCTTTTCAGGATGTTTGCTTGAGATGTTTAGGGTTTAGGGTTTAGGGTTTAGAGTTTAGGGTTTAGAGTTTAGGGTTTAGGGTTTAGGGTTTAGAGTTTAGAGTTTAGGGTTTAGGGTTTAGCGGGTATGCTCAACCCTCAACCCTCCCCTGTTTTTTTTGTATCCAATTTCTTAACAAAAGTCTGTTCCTAACCTGACTATGTTGCTACGTCTCCTCCCGGTGGCGTTTGTGCTGACGTATGCTTTTCAAAGCGCGTCTGGCCAAACTGTCACCCCCGACTCCCTCCCCTCCCAAACCATTTCTGTCCCCAAAACCGCTCCTTCGCCCTCCAAATGGTACGACAAAATTAGCCTGCGCGGCTACGCTCAATTCCGTTACAATCGCTTGCTGGAAACCAACCCAGATCTCAAGTGCGAACAATGTGATAAGAGTATTGGTAAAGGTCAATCTTTCGCATTCCGACGCGCTCGAATGGTTTTTAGCGGCGATGTTCATAAGCGGCTATTTATCTATATCCAGGTTGACTACTCTGCCGATGCGAGTTCCACAAACAAACACTTTTTGCAGGTGCGCGATGCTTACTTTGATTACGCTTTTGACAAAAAAAAGGAATACCGGCTGCGGTTTGGGCAGAGCAAGGTACCCTTTGGGTTTGAGAATTTGCAGTCCAGTTCTAACCGTTTGCCACTTGACCGTTCCGATGCGATGAACTCGGCAGCGGCCAATGAGCGTGATTTTGGTGCGTTTTTTATGTACGCTCCAGCTAAAATCCGGTAACTTATCAAAAATGTGAGCAATGATGCATTGAAAGGATCGAATGACTATGGTGTGTTTGCATTCGGCCTCTACAATGGCCAAACAGCCAATAAACCGGAACTTAACGACTACCTCCATGCCGTGGCACGACTTTCCTACCCCATTAAAATTGGGAAGCAAATCATGGAACCTGGTATCCAGGTGTACTCCGGTAAATTTACACTTGCCAAAGACCAAATTTCTCTTGGGACAAAAGCCGCAAAAGACTTTACATACACAGACCGCCGCGTGGCAGGCTCCTTGGTTTTGTACCCTCAGCCTTTTGGTATTCTGGCTGAGTACAACGTTGGAGAAAGCCCGAGCTTTGATGCAGCGACGGACTCCATCAGGGTTCAAAAATTGAACGGCGGTTTTGTTACAGCTTCATACCGCAGCATATTGGGCAAAGGGTTTATCATGCCCTACGCCCGCTATCAAGTATACGACGGTGCAAAAAAGCATGAACTCGATGCTCGTCGCTACGACATAAATGAACTTGAACTTGGCATGGAATGGCAGCCTATCAAAAACCTTGAAGTTACCTTCGCGTACGTCATTAGTGATCGCAAATATTGGAATTATTCGGACTCAAAGAAATACTATGCCGAAAAGGGTAATTTCTTTCGGATTCAAATGCAGGCGAATTATTGAGGTTGATAAGGGTTGATGAGGGTTTATAAATATCAGCAACCCTTATCAACCCTCATCAACCCTCATCAACCCTTAAAAACTATAACACTTGATCTTCTTCCGGTTTGGTCCGTTGCTTCGGCTTCCGCGCTCCCGATTGAGTTTATAGCCTTTATCGCGCTTTTTGAAATTCAGGCTGAAAGCGTTGATTTTGAAACCAATATACACATCCGCCCCACTCAGCTTGTCTTTGTTTGTAAAGCTGCCTAAATTGTCTGTACCCAAGTAAAGCCAGGCCAAACGGATGGCTGCGCCTGCACGGAATGTCCGCCAGTCGTCTACGACCAAAGGCAAGGAGACCGAAAACCAGCGATGCTCAAAACGTGGCACCACAGCCAAGGTGCTGGGTCGTTTCAAGCTATACTTCGAAAGTGGAACCCGCTGCACCAATATCCCGCTGACATACAACATCGGTGCAACCCGGGCATCAAATTGCGCAGAAATTGCCGTGGGCAAACCCATCGCAAAAGCATTCTTTTGCAAAGAGGCTGCACTGTCGCCCAGAAAAACACGGCTCACATCGCGCAGCACATCGTCCGCGTTGTTGCGCTGAGGGAATTGTGAGCCGCTGATAGTCAGCAAAGTATCGAATTCGATGTGGTGTCGTTGGGCCGTATTTTTGAAGCGCATAAACCCCAGGTCCACCAGTGAAACACCCGCTCGCCAGACGTAGCCCGCTCCTTCGTCTCCGGCAGGCATGGCCCAGGAAACCCCAAGGTCTAGTCCGAAGCCCGTGCCTTGTCTTTTAAGTGCTACTGCATCCGCATTGTCGGTGAGGTTGGCGGTGGTGAGTGCGTAATCCCAATTTGCGCTGCCAAAAGCGGTCGTGTCTCCGTTCCGCTGGGTGTAGTCGAATTTGGATTGGGCGCGGGTGAAAAAGCCTTCGTAACCCAATAATAGCTTTGGGGAAACGCCCCAGGCCATTTGCAAATCGCCTATCTCCTCTAAGCGACTGTAATGCAAGCCAATCTCGCCCCAGGCCATGCCTGCAATGCCAACCGATGGGATGTTAATGGCCTGATTCCGAGGCAAATCGGAGACCGTCCGATAGGCTAGTATTTCGGGAATTCGGTAAGCCGAAATGTTGGTGCGAAATGCAGTCGTAAGGCCCACCACATTTTTTTCTCCAAAACGGAAACTAAAAGATGGCCCTGCTACCCGCACCTGCGTCACAAAGTGCATTTTACGGCTGCCGTCCGCAAAATCCTGCAAAATCGCGTCGCGTGCGGGTGGATTTTCAGAAGAAGTATCCGCAAGCGAGACGATTTTGTCGGTCTTGCGCAGGGCGTTTTGAAGACTGGTATTGCGCAGGAATGCGTAACTATTCTCGACAAAAAGGTCGGCATTGAACAGGCTTACTTCCCAGTTGTGGGGCGTAAAGGCTGTGTTGGCAGGATTGATCCCCGCACTGTAAATCCCGGCGAAGCGTTCGAGGCGCATACCGAGTTGTTCTTGGGAAAAAATGACTTGAGGAAGGAAAAATAGTGCGAAAAGCAGAGGAATCGGGTAGAAGGCAAGAGTGTTGCGCATATAAAGGAGTAGATTCAAAATTTGCGCAGAAACGACGTTTTAGGCTAAGGAATTGCCTCATCCTACTAGTTCTTTCGGGCTTTTGTCGGCATGGCCATCATTTTTGCAAGCAAATCCTTCATCATCGCTTCCCCTTGCTCTTGTGTGACCAATGGGTAGAAATCCTTGATCGTTGGATCCAAAATGATTTGGCTGGAAACATAGGCTGAAATCGTATCCGAAAATTTACCTGCGACCAAAATTTCATCACAGGTAAAGCCTTGAATATCAATCTTTTTTTGACCTTTTGCAGGTGCCGACTGGCTGCCCGAGTTGAATGTTTCAGTCATCTTCTGAAAGGAAGCGCGGCAAGTAGTTATACACTCATCGGCTCCAATTTTTCGCTTTCCACCCCATATTTTTTCATAAACTCCTTCACCGCTTTTTCAGTGATCTTGCCTTGCTTGTGGAGCAAACGCACGGCTGCAAACGCAATGTATTTGGGCGAAATTTCAAAGTAATCCCGCAGGTTTTCCCGGCTTTCTGAAAGACCAAAACCGTCGGTGCCGAGTGGTGTAAAATCTTTGGGCATCCAGGGGGCGAGTTGACCTGCCGTAAGTTTCACCCAGTCGTTGGCACTAACGAACACTCCTTCCTCCCCTTTCAATTGTTTTTGCACAAAAGGTTCGCGCTCTGGTTCGCCGGGGTGCAACATGTTCCAGCGATCGCAAGAAACTGCGTCGCGGTACAGTTCCGTCCAGGAAGTTGCGCTCCAGATATCCGTGCTAACGCCTTCTTTTTCAAGGATTTCGGCAGCTTCCAACACTTGCTTGATGATGACGCCCGAACCAATCAAGTGGGCTTTTGCACCGCCTTTGGTTTTTGATTTTTGAAAACGGTACAAACCGCGCTTAATGCCTTCTTCCACACCCTTCGGCATTTCGGGCATCAACAGGTTCTCGTTGTAGATGGTGAGGTAGTACATTTTTGGCTCGTTTTCCACATACATCCGGCGCAGACCATCTTGTACAATCACCGCAAGCTCATAAGCAAAAGCCGGGTCGTAAGTAAGGACGGAAGGCACCGTCTGCGCGATAAGGATCGAGTGTCCATCCTGGTGTTGCAAACCCTCGCCGTTGAGTGTTGTGCGTCCAGCCGTGGCACCGAGTAAAAAGCCCTTGCACATCATATCGGCAGCAGCCCAAATCATGTCGCCCACGCGCTGGAAACCGAACATGGAGTAGTAAATGTAGAACGGGACGGTTGGGATTCCATGCAAAGCATAAGCAGTGCCGGCAGCCGTAAAACTGGCGGTCGCACCGTCTTCGTTGATGCCTTCTTGAAGTACTTGACCCGTTTTTGATTCCTTGTATTTGATAACGGAAATGCCAATTTCAAGCGGCGTGTACAGTTGGCCTCGCTGATTCCAAATCTGCACGGAATTGAATAGTGGCTCCATCCCAAAAGTCTGTGCCTCGTCGGGTACGATGGGTACGATATACTTCCCAATATCCTGATTTTTAATCAGTTGGTTCATGATGTCCACCATAGCACCTGTGGTGGAAACCGTTTTTCCTGCCTCGCTTCCTTTGAGTTGTTTGTCAAAAATGGAAAGATCAGGGGCTTTGAATTCGGCGTATTTATCCGAGCGTTCGGGCAAAAAGCCGCCAAGTTTTTTGCGGCGTTCCATCAGGTATTTCCGTTCCGGCGCGTCGGCTGCTGGCCACCAGAATTTGGCGGCTCTTGCCTCGTCATCGCTGAGTGGAATATCGTAGCGATTTTTGATTTCTACACGGAATTCGGCGCTCAAATCCTTGGTTTGGTGGGCTTTGTTTTTGCCCTCCGCAGATTTGCCCATACCGTACCCTTTTACCGTTTTTATAATGATGGCTACGGGTTTGTTTGATTTCACTGCGCGGTCATAAGCGGCAAAAACCTTGACAGCATCGTGACCACCGCGGCGCATGTTTTTCAGTTGTTCGTCAGAATAGCCTTCCAAAAGTGCCGCGATGCGCTCGCTGAGATCGTCTTGAATGATTTCTTTCCCGGTGTTGTAGCCAACCAACATTTTGCGCACAAACGCACCGTCGTTTGCAGAGGCGATTTCCTGAAAATGACCGTCCAACATCCGATCAAAACGTGTGAGCAGAAGACCTTCCTCGTCTTTGGCCAGCAGTTCGTCCCACTCGCTCGCCCACATCACTTTGATGACTTCCCAACTGGCGCCAAAAAAATGACGTTCTATTTCTTGCACAATCTTGCCATTACCGCGCACCGGCCCGTCGAGGCGTTGCAAATTACAGTGTACCACGAAGACCAGGTTGTTCAAATTTTCGCGGCTGGCCACGCCGATCGTTCCGTATATTTCTGGTTCGTCAATTTCTCCATCCCCAATGAAATGCCAAATCTTTCCGCCATTTTCTGGCTTTAATCCCCTGTTTTCCAGATACTTGGCAAAACGTGCCTGATAAATGGCCGTCATAGGCCCCAGACCCATGCTTACAGTAGGCGCCTGCCAAAAATGGGGCATCCTGCGTGGGTGCGGGTAACTGGAAACACCGCCCAAAGTCTCCTGCCGGAAGTCGGCAATGGCTTGTTCGGGCAATCGTCCTTCAAACACCGCACGCGCATAAACACCTGGCGATGCATGCCCTTGGAACATCAGCAAGTCGCCGCCGTAATCCGCCGAACGATTGCGCAAGAAATGATTGAACAATACCTCCATCATGGTGGCACAAGCCGCGTAGGTGGCAATGTGGCCGCCCAGTGCGAGGTTTTTATCGGCACCCTGCAGCACCATTGCCTGCGCATTCCAACGGATTATATTTTCGATGCGCGTTTCGAGGGCCAAGTCGCCGGGATAGTCGGGCTGATCCTCGGGTGCGATGGTGTTCATGTAAGGCGTGTTGAGCGCCGAACCTCCAGTAGCCGCACCGTGGCGGGCGAGCAGAAAACGAAGGGCTTGAAATAGCTCTTCCGAACGGACTTTGCCCTGACTATCAATGACTTCTTCGAGGGCTTCGAGCCATTCTTGTTGTTCGAGTTTCCAGTCGTCTTGCGTATGAACGTCTCCCATGAGCGATTGCGTAATTGTGCGAATGAATGATGATTTGGTTGTGGGCACGCAAAAGTAGACAGAGGGGAGGTAGAAAAATGCAAAAAGCAGTAAGCAAAAGGTAAATGTCCTTTATCCTACCACCTCACACTCAAAAACCTCCCCAAAATGCCGCTTCAATTTCTCCTTCACTTCCTCCATATCCACTTCATGTCCAAGCAATTGTGCGAGTGATGTCACGCTCTTTTCGGCATCATTGATACCACATGGAATGATGTTGTCGAAGTATTCCAAGGGGTTATTCACATTGAAAGCCCAGCCGTGTAATGTCGTCCAGCGAGAGAGGTGAACGCCGATGGCGCAGATTTTTAGGTGTTTAGGGTTTAGGGAGGAGGGTCTAGGGTTTAGGGAGGAGGGTTTTGGGTTTAGGGAGGAGGGTTTAGGGTTTAGGGTGGAGGGTTTAGGGTTTAGGGTGGAGGGTTTAGGGTTTAGGGTGGAGGGTTTAGGGTTTAGGGAGGAGGGATTAT
>JBBQSW010000224.1:0-6672 GCA_038213575.1 Chitinophagales bacterium
GATCCCACGATACACGAAGAAAGCAATCGGCACAAAAATCAACCCGGCAAGGGCAAAGCCACCGGCACGGTTGCCGATCAAATCGCCGAGCCACCAGGAGAACCCCATGCAGAAAAAGAACAGCACGAGCAAGCCGAAGAAAAATAACGTGAATACCCCGGCCAACTCAGCTGTAAGGCCAGAAATTTTTTCAGTCATGGTGAGCGTTAGGTATTCCCACCGTGTCTCAAGATGCTGATTGACTTGTTCATAAAGCCGGTGCAGCAATTTTTCGGGATCGGTTTCTTCTGCCATTGTTTTGTTTTATTTTAGGCGATTCGTTGAAAATGCTTATTTCAATTTGCTTTGGAACGGGTGAATAATAACTTGTAACCTATTTTCCCAACAAACGAAAAGACAATAAGATGCAAATTAATACAAACAAAATGGTATAAATCAATTTATTATGTCTGGCCAACCAGTTGGGTAAGTAAATATCAAAGTTGTCCTTGGTTGAATCAGAATATCTACGGGCTAAAACGGTCAGTGGACACATCCTCCCAAAAATCAGCAAAACGATTCCTTCCAATAAAATCAAACCTATTCCGATCCAAACATATTTATCAATTTTATTGACCACAACTGCATAGGCCATGTAAAACAACACTACGTTGAAAAAAAGCCAAATAAGGGTGTGAACAACTTTAAGGGCAATAAGATTAGACGCAGTTGTAGGCTTCATAAACTCATAAATAAATTAGTCTTTCAGTTTTTTAATTTGCTCATACAATTCCATTTCCGCTTCCGAAATTTGGCGTGGTATTTCCACCAAAATTTCCACGTAAAGGTCGCCAAACTTGTCTACAGCATCATAAACAGGCATTCCAAGACCACGCATACGGAGCACTACCCCATTTTGAGTGCCCTGCTGCAAGGTCATCATTTTTTCTCCGTGCATGGTTTGGACACGGGCTTTGCCCCCCAAAACTGCCGTAACAAGATCAACCGATTGTTTACATCTAAGGTCGTTGTCTGTACGCGTGTAGCGCGGATGGGCCAATATGCGAATGTTGAGCAATAAATCGCCGTTTTTTCCGCCGTTTTGGCCCGCTTGCCCTTTGCCACGCAATCGAAACTGCTGCCCTTCGCGAACGCCTTTTTTGAGCGTTAGCCGATACTGTTCTTCTGTTCCAATGCTCAGCATCTGAGAGATGCCATTAAAGGCATCCTCCAGAGAAATCTGCACCTCTGCTTCAAGGTTGCTACCGTTTCTTGCCCGAGTGCCTCTGCCGCGCCCGCCCGTTGAGCCGCCAAAAAACTGGCTAAAAAGGTCTTCAAAGCGCTCATCATTTTCAAAATCACTCGCATCAAAGGAAAAGGGAGGCTGCTGTCTCGTGGTTCGTTGCCTGCCCGCCTGCCCGCCCTGCCTGCTTCCTGCTGGGCCGCTTTGTTGGACTTGCTCCCAATTTTCACCGTGTTGATCGTACAGTTTGCGCTTCTCTGGGTCTATCAGCACACTGTTTGCTTCGTTGACGGCCTTGAATTTTTCTTCGGCGATTTTATCCCCCTTGTTCTTATCCGGGTGGTACTGTAGGGCCAATTTTCGGTAGGCTTTTTTGATGTCCTCCGAAGCAGCATTTTTTTCAATGCCCAATGTCTTATAAAAATCTTTAGATGCCATGATTTATGCAAAATTGGGGATTAAGTACCGAATGAAATAACAACCTCACGATTTGGAGGGATTAAGCATACCCTTTTTTATTCTTGAAATTGGTTGAATCTTGATAGTATCCTGCAACTTGATTGCAAAGATATTCGGGTCGTCAAATTGCCTTGGTGATATTCGTCATCTGAACCTAAGACCTGCATCATGCAAGGATAAATGTTAATCATGGCAACTTTGTTGTAACAAACCATGAATTGCTATGCCTGTTTTCATCAAAAAATTCTCCGAAATCTCCATCCACGAACTCCCGTTGGTGGGCGGCAAAAATGCCTCTCTGGGAGAGATGTTCTCCCAACTAACTCCCAAAGGTATCCTTGTTCCCGATGGTTTTGCCATTACGGCCGATGCTTACCACTTGTTTTTGAAAGAAAACAAGTTGCACCAGCGATTGGAGGCCATCGTAGCGGCATTGGATAAAACTAATTTTTCAAACCTCAACGACATCGGCCAACAGGCGCGGGATTTGATTCAAAATGCCCCGCTCCCAGCAGCCGTGGTCGCCGAAATCAAACAAGCCTTTCAGGATTTGTGCGGACGCGAAAAGGCCGACATCTCACTGGCCGTGCGCAGCAGCGCGACGGCAGAAGATTTGCCTTCGGCGAGTTTTGCCGGGCAACTGGAAAGTTTTCTGAACATTAGCGGGGAGGACGACTTGGTAAAAACCGTGCATCGCTGCTTCACTTCGTTGTTCACGAATCGCGCCATCAAATACCGTGAAGATCAGGGCTTTGGCAATGCTGATGTGGCCATTTCGGTCGGAGTACAAACCATGGTACGCTCTGATTTGTCGGCTTCCGGGGTGGCGTTTACCCTTGATCCTGACACGGGTTTCGACAAGGTAGTGGTTATCAACAGCATTTACGGGCTTGGCGAAAATATCGTGCAGGGACGCTCTACGCCCGACGAGTTCGTATTGTTCAAACCACATATCGGCACTCAGTTCAATCCGATTTTCCAAAAAAAACTGGGCGAAAAAGAGTGGACGATGGTCTATGCCGATGCTGCAAAAACAGGCGCTCCCGTTGACAATCAACCTACAGCGCCCGGCAAAGGTGACCTATATTCCATCGCGGATGCTGATGTACTGACCCTCGGCCTATGGTGCGTCAAAATCGAGGAGCACTATCAAAAGCCAATGGACATTGAATGGGCAAAAGATGGAGTCACGGGCAAATTGTACATCGTGCAGGCCCGCCCGGAGACCGTTCATTCCAAAGAAACAAAGCAGCGGGCTGCCAGTGTTCGGACGTATGCAATCCAATCAAAAGGCAAAAAACTCGCAGAAGGCATCGCCCTGGGGGAAAAAATTTCCACAGGCAAAGCACGACTGTTGCGCTCGCCCAAGGAAGCCCATTTGTTGCAGGAAGGTGAAGTATTGGTGACGGACATCACTAACCCCGACTGGGATCCGATCATGAAACGTGCGGCGGCCATCGTGACCAACAAGGGCGGGCGCACCAGCCACGCAGCCATCGTTGCCCGTGAATTGGGCACTGTGGCCATTGTTGGCTCCGGCGATGCCACCGATAAAATTCACGACGGCGAGGAGATCACGGTCTCCTGTGCAGAAGGCAAAACCGGATTTATCTATGCCGGGAAGGCCGAATGGACGGTCACTGAAAAGGACATATCCAATTTGAAAATGCCCAAAACGGCCCCGATGCTCATTCTCGGCGATCCATCCCTGGCGTTTCAGCAGTCTTTTTTGCCCAATCGGGGCGTGGGTTTGTTGCGCATGGAATTCATGATTACGCACCATATTCAGGTACACCCACTGGCCTTGACCCGTTTTGAACAATTGACGGACGAAAAAGCCCGGACAGAAATCACCCAGCTCACCCGGCACTACCGCGATAAAAAAGACTTTTTCGTGGACAAACTCGCGCAGGGCGTAGCCACCATTGCGGCGGCTTTTCACCCGCACGACGTGATTGTGCGCATGAGCGATTTCAAGAGCAACGAATACGCCAACCTGGTGGGGGGCAAGCAATTCGAGCCGGATGAAGAAAACCCGATGATCGGTTTCCGGGGCGCGTCTCGCTATTATTCCCCGCTGTACAAGGATGGATTCGCACTCGAATGCAAGGCCATGAAACGGGTGCGTGAAGCAATGGGATTCTCCAACGTTAAACTGATGATCCCCTTTTGCCGCACCGTGGAAGAAGGTAAATTGGTGATAGAAACCATGCGCGAATTTGGCCTCGAACAGGGCAAAAACGGCCTCGAAATTTATGTCATGGTCGAGATACCCAGCAACGTGCTCATGGCAGAGGAATTCGCTGAAATATTTGACGGCTTCTCGATTGGCTCCAATGATTTGACACAACTCACCCTCGGGCTCGACCGCGATTCGGCACTCGTGAGCGGCCTTTTCAATGAAAAAAATCCGGCCGTGATGCGGCTCATCGCCACGGCCATCCGTACTGCCCGCCGCAAAGGCATCAAAATCGGCCTCTGCGGGCAGGCGCCCAGCGATATGCCGGAATTCGCGCAATTTCTGGTGAATGAGGGCATTGACAGCATTTCCTTCAACGCCGACGCCCTGATCAAAGGCATCGAAAATATGGTAGACGCCGAAGCCGCCGAGCCACACGAAAAAATGCAGATTGTAGAAGAGATGCCGGCGATTGCACGCGACCATACGACCGTAAGAGAAGTGCCCGTCACGAACCCGCAATGGGAGCAGGGCGGGGATGATCAGGTGTTTTACAAATGAGTTTATATCTGGAAAAAACTCGGCCCCGGACTCATCACCGGCGCCATCAACGATGACCCTTCGGGCATTGCTATCTACTCCCAGGCCGGGGCATGTATGGGCTTTGGACGGCCTTTTTCCAACAATCCCGCCATTATGGGTACTTTTGTCAATGGTCGCTGGTCAAATTTTTTCGGCGGCGCCGCATTGGTTTTAATGACGGTAGCTGCAGGCGTTTTGATCTATTTTTGGCTTTAAAAAATGAAAAATAACAGACTTCATTCAATTGGTCGGCGGTTTGCAATGATCTTGCCAACAGGCTGGAAACTGCGACTTCTCCCCTGCCTGATCCTGTCAGCATCCTTGTTCTTTTCCTCCGCCTGCAAACACAAGACCCGTGCAGCAACGGAATCGGAGCCTGCAGGACAAACTGCGGTGCTTACCTTCCAGAGATTACCCGAGCCGCCATTTGCCAAAATACCTGTCCAAAAGGAAATTGCCATTCGCGATTTTTTCCAATTTCTGGATAAAATAGTACAGGAAAACGACACCTTGAGCCCTTACAAACTGAGCGAAAACCTTTTGCTTCGAGCCAACCCCTGGATACTGGATACGCTGGTAAACACCGATTACTATATTCAAATGTCGCGCGGCAACTTTGTGTACAACCAACAAAAAATGATCGTGATGAAACCGGGCGATACGCTTTTGATTCCCGGCCCGCTAACGGCGGCTGCCTTATTCGAAAAAATGGCCAATACCCGGCTCGACATCAATATCCCCGCTTTTGAAATGCGCATTTTGGAGCGTGACAGCCTGCTGTTCACCCTACCCGTCCGGGTGGGCAAAAGCCAAAAAAAGTACCTCGAAGCGGCAGGGCACACCGTAGATTTGAGAACCCGTACGGGTAAAGGCGAGATCATCCGAGTGAACCGGCATCCTATTTTTATTGATCCCGTGACGGGCAAAAAATTCAAATTCACCCAACGCGACGATCGCCAA
Source organism: Chitinophagales bacterium (assembly GCA_038213575.1). GTDB lineage: Bacteria > Bacteroidota > Bacteroidia > Chitinophagales > Saprospiraceae > M3007. The sequence goes on from JBBQSW010000224.1 coordinate 5,403, forward strand.
ACCACGCTCATGCCACAAATCCCCTGGCTCGAACCTGCGATCAACGGGCAGCGATACGGACAAATGATTCACCCGACCACCAATCCCCGTTCGCTTGGGAAACCTGTCTCCAATGGTTGCATTGGCCTCAGCGAGGCGGATGCCTGGCGGGTGTATTATTTTGCGCCGCTTGGTGCCAAAGTGACGATTCGGTATGACCTTCAAGAAATAAATGCTCAGGGAGATACACTTCGTTACGATGACATTTATCAACTTTGGAGGGCCGGAAAAAAGCCGCGCGCTATTGCGGTTTCTGGTTTCTGGCGAGAAAAAATAGAAGGGATATGTGTTTGTGATACCATGTTTTGAAAATCATTTCAGACATTACGATTTTATTCTGAAGCCGATGATAGTCCAACAAGACAATTTAAAATCATTCCTGCACGAAACCGGCGAAATTTTCCGGTTCGTGCTGCGCTTTTTTAGGGAAGGATTTCGACCGCGTTATGAAGTGGCGGAATTTGTGCGCCAGTGTTTTGTGATTGGTTACAAGTCATTGCCGCTGGTCGCGCTTACCGCATTTATCATTGGTTTGGTGCTGACGATGCAGCTGCGTCCCACGATGGTCAAATACGGTGTGGACGTGCAGATTCCGGCCATGGTGGGCATCGCCATCGTTCGGGAGATCGGGCCTATATTGACCGCGCTTATTTTTGCCGGGAAAATCGGCTCCAGCATCGGTGCGGAACTCGGTTCGATGAAAGTGACCGAACAGATAGACGCGATGGAGGTTTCGGGCACCAATCCTTTCAAATATCTGGTCGTGACGCGCACTCTGGCAGCGATGCTGATGTTGCCAATGCTGGTCATTTTGGCCGATGCGATTGCACTATACGGTTCCTATTTGGGCGTGAATATGTACGAACCCCTGACGTTCAAACTGTTTTTTAAAAAAGTGTTCGACAATCTTGCCTACATTGATGTCATACCTGCATTTATCAAAACCTTCTTTTTCGGGTTTGCCGTGGGTATTATTGGTTCTTACAAAGGTTATTATTCCCAAAAAGGAACAGAAGGTGTGGGGTTGTCGGCCAATTCGTCCGTGGTGGTGTCGTCCGTATTTATTTTTATTATTGACCTGATTGCGGTTCAAATTGCGGATATATTTCAGTAAACCAATCTCCAATCCACCAATCACCCGTAAACCAATCACCAAATGCCCGATCCCGTCATCAAAATAGAAGGACTTTCCAAATCGTTCGGCGACAACCATGTGCTGGACCATTTCGAC
>JBBQSW010000225.1:0-6578 GCA_038213575.1 Chitinophagales bacterium
CGGGAAACTTTCCTCGGAGCTGGGCAAATTGCAGGAGGACTTGGAAGTGAAGGAGATGCGGTGGTTGGAATTGGCGGAGCGGGGGTGAAAAATTTATTATTCACCCGTTCCTCAACGTAGCCGTCGGTTTTTCTCTACTCGATGCGGCACTAGGGATTGATGGCTGAGGTAGGCGGAGTTGTGACCGTGGAATCGAGTATGTATGTTTCATCAGTTGTCATCTCTAGAAGGCGAGCCTCAAATTCAAGAAAGAAATTAGTGCCCCTATCAAAGAGGGCTGCTGGGTTCGCAGGGCGAAAGAAATCAGGCTTGGTGACAATCACGCCTTCAAAAACTGCCTCAATTGTTCCAATCTTTATCTCACGGGCTTTTTCACGAAAGTATGTCATGGTGCGAGCCAGTTGCTTTTCGGCTTTCTCTCTGTTGACGGTGGAAGCGGTCTCTCCAGGGCCTGCCTCGGGGCCGTTTTTGAACTCAAAAAAACGCCAGCGCTCATCTAATAAAAGGCAATCGCAAGAACCGGCCACCTTTTTTGTGGGTGTGCTTAGGGAAGAAAAGTATTCAAACTTGGATTTATCCTGTACATCCAGTCCACTTTTCTGAAAAACCCCAGCATTTCCGTCAATAGGGAAAAAAGAAATCTCATTACCACTACTGTTTTCAACTTTCAGCCATCCTTCTTTCTGAATTTTTGAGATTTCCATTTTCTGCAAAACGTCATTCACCCAAAAAACTTCGCCCATATTTTCCAGTATATTCAGACGATTTCTCGTAACAAACTGATTGGCGATCTCAAGATTTTGATCATAGGTATTCATTTAGGCGAAAGGGTTAATAGGTCATACAATTGGTGATATTGAGTGCCAAGTTCCTCCGAGATTTTGTCCAAGTAATTTTGAGACACCAACCCAGTTTTTGGGTTTTTGATATCCGTGCAATATTGATCTTCTCCACTCAGTGAGTAGGCGGTAAAATCATTGGCATCAAGCCAGTATTCTTTAGGCACAGCAATTTTATCACTTTGGCCATTGACCCGACCTGCTACAAAAGTTGCAAAGAGTAAAATATTCACACATGCCAAGATGTAAGGACTGTGGGTGGTAACGATGAGGCGGCCCTGCGGAATAGTGTTGAGAAATACAGCAAAGGCGTTCATAACTTCCTTCTGAGCAAGTGGATAAAGGTGGGCCTCAGGTTCTTCAATAACGAAAAATTCACGACGATTATCTGAGCCAATCGCCAGAAAAAGGCCTTGCAAAATCCTTAGAATTTCTTGCTGACCAGAAGAAGCGTCTTTCATCTTTATCAGAGCATAGCCACCTTCTGCTGTTTTAACCTTGATTGTTTCGTCCAAACTCGGCGAAGGGGAACTCTCGTATTCACCTTTAAGCACCTTCGTAGCAATAGAAGACATTTTTAAGAGAGCCTCCTTATGATTATCTAATTTAAGGACTGCGTTCGAAAATGTTCCCCCTTTTTGGCTGAAGACAGCCCTCACAGTTTTTGACCATTGCACAAACTGGTAAAGCAACTGTTCACTTCCACTGCGTAGTTGGATCTCCAAGTTTTGTCCTTTAACCTCTTCCTCAAGAAGTATTTTCAACTCGGATTCAACTGCTTTTTCGAAGATGTCAGGGTATGCCGTTGTAACACTCCGTCCTGCAATGAGATAGGTATGTTCGGTATTATCCCTGCTAAAAAGATTATCCAGCTCAATTTTAAGATTTTGTCGAGCATTTATCTCATCAACTCTTTCTTGTTTGAGTTTTGTAGCTGACTTGTAATTCTCAATGGCCAGATCAATGCCTTTCTTTAAATCATCTTCAATTTCATAGTTTATCCATGCAAAAGTTGCAAGAATTTTTAAGCTGTGGCTCGCACTGTATCGAAATCTAATTTCGTAAATAAGGCCTTCTGTTTTCACCTTACCTGAATAGCCAGAATTAGAGCGGCCAAACAATTCCGAGAACTTTCTCCCAATATTAGCCTTCAGATCATATATGTTTTTCCCATTTGCCGCAATAATACCTTCATAAATCGCATCAGGCAGTGTTTGAAAAAAGTAGATCAGTTTCGCAATGGTGCTTTTCCCACTTGCTTGCTCACCAATGAGCAGCAGAAAGCGACTCATTTCTATTTCGCAAGATCGAACAGCCATAAACTGGCCCTTGACTACAAGTTTCTGCATTTGATGAATAATTTGTGACGGGTCAAAGTTAGGCAAATCCGCTTTCCAAAGTCAGGCTTATCAAGCATCTTGTTTTATGCGTCACCGATTCAACCTAGTTTTGGTATGAACCCCTACTTTTGCGCTCTTTTTTCAGACAACGCAAAATGCAGGAGAAAAATACGCCGCCCTCCACTACTTCGCAAAAACCGGGCTTTTTTGAAAAATTCACCAACTGGGAGCTCTGGCCCGCCGCCGCTTTGTATGCTCCGCTTTCCCCGATTTGGGCCTGGTATTCCTTGAAGGCCCGTTCATTTTGGTGGTTTACTCCCTCCAACCCTACCATCCCATTTGGTGGCTACGAGGGTGAGACAAAAACGGATGTTTACAAACAAATGCCCGATGGCGTGTACCCCCGCACTATTTTGGTGAAACCTCCAGAGGATTTTGAAGGAGTGAAAAAGCGCGTAGCGGAAGCTGGTTTTCAATATCCATTTATTGTAAAACCAGACGTTGGGCGCAAAGGATTGCTTTTTCGAAAAATAGACAATGAAGTACAACTGCTTGAATACCACCAATATTGTCCCATGGATTACCTCGTGCAAGACCTGATAGATGCACCCATGGAACTGGGTGTTTTCTACGTCCGCCATCCTTCCAAACAAACAGGCGAAATCACCGGGATCATCCTTCGGGAGGCGCTTGAAGTATGGGGCGACGGGAAAGCCACACTCCGCGAACTCATCGAAAGGCATCCGCAAGCCGGCAAACGCGCCGAAGAAATGTGCCGCAAACACGAGGACAAACTCGACTGGGTACCTGCCGACCGCGAACGCTATGTGCTTTCCTTCGCCATCAATCGAAGCCGGGGCGCTCGCCTGCGCAACCTCTCGCATGAGGCTGATGCAGAATTGACGGCTATTTTTGACAAAATCAGTTTACACAGCGGCGCATTTTTCTGGGGGCGTTACGATATCAAGTGTACCTCCATGGCAGATTTGAAAGCGGGCAAAGATTTCGCCATTCTCGAATACAACGGTGCAGGCGCATCTCCCAGCCACATCTACCATTGTGGCATGAGCTTATGGCAAGCCTACGCAGAAATATTACGTCACTGGAAATTACTCTACGAGGTGAGCAGTTACAACAACGCACACGGCCATCCTTACTGGCCATTTTGGAAAGGCTTGCGCTACCTTCGCACCGTCAACCGCCACCTTGATTTATTGGATCAATACGATTAAGGACTGTTGACTCTTGACCTTTGACTATTGACCATTGACTGTCAAGCGCCAAGGGCCAAAAGTCAAGGGCCACCTAAAGTTCATGAAAAGTATATTTCGCGTCTTCTATTCTGGGATGTCCATCAGTTTTTTAGGTTCCATTATCATTGGGACCATTGGGCTGTCAGCGATGCAAATCAGTATCACAGAAGGGATACGGCCTGCTATTAATTTTTCCATCGGAAGTATTGTTGCTGAGGTGATTTATGTACGGATTTTGTTGGTTGCGCTTACTTGGATACAGAAGCATGAGCGTATTTTTAAAATTATGGAGTGGTTGGCGGTCTTGATCATTGTAGTACTTGCGATTGCCAGTTTTAAAGCGTCCCTCGGTCACCATGGAGCCAAAAACGTAGTGCTGTCTTATACAATGCATCGGTTCCTTTTGGGCTTAATGATGCGTGCTATTAGTCCTGCAGCCATTCCGTTTTGGCTGGGTTGGAGTTCGGTGTTGTATGCCAAGGGCATTATGCAGGATAAAAAAGGATTTTACAATGGCTACTTGTTGGGCATTGGTTTGGGCACCTTTGCGGCGCATTGCATTTTTATTTTTGGCGGAAAAATAGTGGTGCAGCAATTAAATGCTAGTCAGGAAGAAATTAACTTCGTTATTGGTTGTGTGTTTTCACTCACTGCAATTTTGCAGATTTGGAAGATTTTGAAGAAGAAATATCACCACAGGAAGAAACATAAAGTGATTTAATGATAGGTATAGTAGGCGGCATTGGGCCCATGGCGGGTGCGGATCTTTACAAGAAAATCGTGGAGAACACGATCGCTAACACGGACCAAGAGCACCTTCCCGTGTTGTTGGCTTCTATCCCCAATGAAATAGCTGACCGAACCTGCTTCTTGTTAGGGAAATCTACTGAAAATCCCGCTCCAGCCATAGCAAAGGTCATCCTGCTGCTCGAACGGGCGGGTGTAAAGCACATCGGAATTGCTTGCAACACGGCCCACGCCCCCCAGATTTTCGACCCCATGCTGGCTATTTTGAAAGAAAATAGTTCGCAAGCCGAGATTGTCAACATGATAGATGAGGTGGTGCGCAGCATTCAATCACACCCTGCCAAAATCCAGCGAGTAGGATTGCTGTCCACTTCCGGCACTTACAAAACCGGGATTTACCAGAAGCGCCTGGAAACGGCTGGCCTTACCCCCATTGTGCTTGATTTTGAACTGCACGAAGCATTGCCTCAACGGGCGATTTATGAAATAAAGTCAGCCTCCACCAATATTCCGCAAGAACCCATTGACTTGTTGAACATGGCCATCCAGCACCTGAAAAATCTTGGCGCCCAAGCGATTGTGCTGGGCTGTACGGAGCTGGCCATGATCGAAGAACGGCTTGATTTGCAAGGTTTGGCGGTGTTCAACCCCAATTTGATCTTGGCGAGGACGCTGATTGCACGGACTTTCCCAGAAAAGTTGAAGGCTTAAGAACGGTGTCAAAATAACTTCCCTATTTGATGCTATTCTTTTGACACCGTTCCTTAGATTTTTAGACACCCGAATTGACCAAACTTTGTTATACTTTGTGCACCTGCCCAAATTCGGGCGGATATCATGGTAAAAAACCAAGCTCAATGCTGAATATACTACACGAAAATGCCGCTTTCCTAGTCATCAACAAACCCCCCGGCCTGACTTCCCAGCCCGACAAAACGGGTGACGACTCGCTCCTTACGCTGGCTGAAGCGCATTGTGGACATCCACTCTATCTTGTCCACCGCATTGACCGCCCGGTGAGCGGCTTGGTGCTTTTTGCCAAAACTGCCGAGGCTATGGCCCTGTTTTCCGCGCAGTTCCAAGCGCGTACCGTCCAAAAAGATTACCTCGCAATGGTGCAAAACATGCCGCCCAAACCCGACGGGACGCTGGTTCATTATTTGAAAAAGAATCAGGCTAAAAACACCTCCACCGTTTACGATGAAGAACAGCCCGGCGCCGATCGAGCCGAACTTCGCTACCAATTGTTGGAAAGCAGCAAACATTACCATCTGCTTCACATTCAATTGGTTACCGGTCGGCACCACCAAATCCGCGCCCAACTTGCCGCCATCAAATGCCCCATCAAAGGCGACGTGAAATACGGCGCGCGCCGCAGCAATCCCGATCGGAGCATCCACCTCCACGCCTGGCGTTTGGCGTTCGACAATCCGGCCACGGGCGAGCGGATTTTATTGGAGGCTGAGCCGCCGGAAGAGGTTTTGTGGCAGGCGTTGGGGCCAGGGAAGGAGGGGTGGAGTATGTTTAGGAAAATGAATGCATAGGGTACCTAAGTCCGTTTTATTCGAACAATTGAATATTCAAGTGGGGAATTTCAAAGAAAAATCCTTAATTTGCACTAAAATTATCTAGTATGAACGCAGCACACTCCATCCCGCAACCATTTTCTAACCTTCAGTTAGAATTATTAAAACTTTATGCCCGCAAAGTTTCGGATCGGGATTTATTGCAAATTAAAACACTTTTGGGGCAGTATTTTGCAGACAAAGGCTCTGACCTTGCTGACCAAGTTTGGGAGGAGAAAAAACTTACCGAGGGAAAAATCTTGAGTAAACATCGGCGCACACCTTACCGCCAGGAGCCAGTATGAGAATAGTGGTTGACACCAATGTGCTTTCAGTTGCCATTTCTCGGCGTTCAAAATTCTATCCAATCTGGCAAGCGATTCAAAGTCTTGAAAAACATACCATTTCCTAAGGTTGAAGTGTTATCGTCGGAAGCGTTTTTGGCGTTGATTTTAGAGGGGAGGAGGTTGTTAGGGTAACCCGCTAAAAACATGGTCAGACACGATCTTTATACACTTCGGCTCGCTCAATTATGATTTGGTTGACAGGAATCGGGAAGCGTTGTAAGTTGACAAGCATGGCCCTGTCTTTCTAATCCATTGCAAATAGAACGAATTAATGGACAAAAATCCAAGGCTCAGTCAGGTAATATGAGCCAATGACGAGAAATGACGAATGACGAAAAATGACAAACCCTACTCCACAAAATCCACCTTCTCCTTCCGCCCAATCCCCAATTTCTCCATTGCCCGGTCAAACATCCAGTACACCACCGGCACCACAATCAACGAAAGGAACATCGAAGAATTCAAGCCGCCGATGATGGCCCAGGCG
>JBBQSW010000226.1:0-6570 GCA_038213575.1 Chitinophagales bacterium
CTAAATGCAACATTTCGCCTATCTTTTAGTATTCTTACATTGCCTTTCCGGGCCAGTAATCTCCGCCCAAGGCCCCAACACTTACCGCATTCTCAGCCGGGAGCGTGAAGCCCTGCAATGTCGTTGGGACCTCATCCATCAGGCCCAGAAAGAAGTTCTGATCTCTACGTATGCTCTTAAAAACGATGCAATTGGTCTTGCAACCTTGCAACTGCTTATCAAAGCGGCTGAACGCGGTGTATCCGTGCATCTACTGGTGGATGATTTTGACAATCACTTGCCCGACTGTCTGTTTTCCTATCTGGAAGAGCGCGGGGTGGAAGCGAAAGTGTTTAACATCCTGAACTATTTGAAATTTCGAACCATCGTAGACCGCATGCACGGGAAAATGCTCATCACCGATGGGAAAACGCTGATCGTCGGAGGGCGCAACCTTGCAGATCGATATTATTCACTTGATTCAACCAGCAATTTTCTGGACCGTGAGGTGTACGTTCTCTCGGACAGCACTGCACAACATGCACGAACGCACTTTGAGGAGCTTTGGAACAATCCGAAGCTAAGCGCTCGCAAGCAGGCTAAATTAACCGATCTACAAAGAAAATGCTGGAAGGAAGCGCTGGAGCAGACGCCGGGAATCGTACAAAAAAGGCTACATCTCCCGCCCGTCAGCCAAAAGGACTGGGATGCCGGGTTTAAAAAGACTACCCAGCCTATTCATTTCATTCACGACAACTACACCTTTTATCAAAGGCGAAAAGGTCGCCGCTGGCGCGCACGGAAAGACCATCAAGCCACCACTGAATTGATTGCCCTTGTCACCAAGGCACAAAGGACGCTAGACATTGAAAATCCGTACTTTATCCCTACCTTCCGGTGGCGACGTACTTTTAAAAAAAGTATGGAACGGGGGGTTAAGATCCGCTTGCTTACTAATTCCAGCTACACCAATGACCTCCCGATAGCAGAAGCAGTGTATTTAAATCGCCGCGCGCGGTTCTTGCGGACAGGGATAGAAATTTGGGAATATCGGGGAGTCAAAATGTTCCATACCAAAGCCATGGTGATAGATGGCCATATCTCCGCCATCGGCAGTTACAATCTGGACAAGCTTTCGCATAAGCACAACTCCGAAGTAATGGTCTGGGTGGATGATCGGAGCTTGGCAGTGGAACATGCCGCAATCATGAATAGCGTACTCAAAACATCGGTTCGAGTGGGCGACAAAACAGAAGCCTCGCGCAACGACCTCCCTTAGCCATCTAAAACCCAGCAAAAGCGCCACCGAAAAGTAAAATTTTTGCGGTTTACTTTGGCCCCGCTGGTTGGTATCGTTATGTAAAACGCTGATCACCTGTAATATTTACTTTGCCAAAGCAGCCAAAGGCTTTGCCCCCGTATCTCCATCCATATTTATCCACTCACTTTTAACCTTCGTTTTCTTATGGAACCTATTCTATGCCAACGCTTTGTGTCAAAATCTACGTGCCTTTGTTGCATCTTTTTTTGTTTGCCGATTTTGCTCTCTTCGCAAGACATCAACATCACGGTCACCGGGTCCCGCGTCAGCTGCTTTGGCGCCACCGACGGTCAAGCCACCGCAACTCCCTCGGGCGGATGGTTTCCATACTTTTATGCTTGGAGCAATGGCGGCACGACCCAGACCATTCAGAACCTGGGACTAGGCACCTATACCGTGACGGTAACTGATATAGACCAAAATACCAAATCGGCCACCGGTATTGTGACATCCCCAAACAATATCGCCTTGAACATGCAGAGCACCGCGCAATTCTGTAGCATCGCACCCGACGGCATTGCAAAATGTATCCCTTCTGGCGGTACAAGTCCATACTCCTATCTTTGGAGCAACGGCAGTACCATTCAAGAGATGACTCAACTTATCGCAGGTACCTACTCCGTGACCATGACGGATTCAAAAGGCTGTACAAAGCAGAAATCTACTCAGGTTGAAAGCGATACAAGCAAAGGGCTGGTGACCTATATAAACGCTGCTCCAACTTCTTGCTTTTACATGCTCGGTAAAGTAAATATTTATATAGGAAGTGGCACTGCTCCATATCAATATCTATGGAACAATAACGACTCAACCACTATCATTGAAAATCTGGACGCTGGCACCTATACAGTATCCGTGAATGATGTGAACGGATGTTCCACCACTGCGACGGCTGTGGTGGTTGACGAAGGACTGCCCTTGACTTCATCCTTTTTTTCATTTAGTCCTTGCGGCTACGCTGTTGGGACCGCTACCGTTTATACCACCATTGGGGTTCCACCTTTCCAATATCTGTGGAGCAACGGAGCAACCACACAAACTGTTGATAGCCTTGCTGCCGGCACCTATACAGCAACGGTAACCGATGCTGGCGGATGTACAGGCACAGAACAAGCTTACGTTGATGGCAATTTCGGTGTTGTTGTTAGTCAACTAGCAGGTCCTAAATGCTTCAATAAGATCGCTAATTTTACCCATGATGCCCCAGCCTTATACCCCGATTTATTCTGGTCACTGAACGACACGCTGGATCAGATCATTTCAGGCCAAGGCACCGATAGCATCGAGGTAAAATGGGGTTCGGTAGGACAAAAATTCGTTGCAGCCAATTATGGAATCAATGGGGTTTCTTGTGGTGGATATGGTTTTACTTTTAATGTCTATGTCTGCGCTGACACAGAGGAGGCCGCTTTGAGCGAGGTTGTCGTATCGCCCAACCCGTTTTCCGACTTTTTGCAGCTTGAATTTCCAGAGGAATTACCCGGAGAAGCAGATGCGGTTTTGACGGACGCTTCGGGAAAAATTGTGTTGGAGAAAAGATTGAGCGGAGCTGCCCATCGGTTAACAACGGGGAATATTCCGGCGGGGATTTATTTTCTGAGCATAAGGTCGGGGAATGAGGGAAGGGTTTGGAGGGTGGTAAAACTGTGAATGGCCTCGAAAAAATTTGCGAAGCCACAGGAGCAGGTGCTCTTGTGGTTTTGTGTTTTGACACCTCCAAATTGTCCGCTCTCACCTTTTTCCCACTTTTAACTTACTCCTAACAGCCTTTCCACATATTTTTTGCATCTGACATTGTTAAATTGCCGTAAGTATCGGGCAGGCCATAATTTGATGTCTAAATACAGCAGCATTCAAACACTTCCACACCATGAAATTCAAACTTGTTTTCGCGCTTTTTTTTGCAGCGCTTTTTGCAGGCCCCTTGCAGGCACAATACTTCGGGCGCAACAAGCCCCGCTACAACCAACAACCCTTCAAAGTGACTGAAACCGAGCACTTTGTAATTTACGACTACCTAGAAAACCCTGAAAAACTGAAAGAACTCGCCGCAGCCGCCGAGTGGTGGTACTCCATGCACTCCAAGGTGCTGGGGGATACTTTCACAGTCAAAAACCCGCTCATTCTCTACAACGACCACGCGGGATTTCAACAAACGAACGCCATTCAGGGCGAAATCAGCGTGGGCACGGGCGGCGTGACGGAGGGCTTGCGCAACCGCGTTATTTTCCCGGTCGCGCCCACCAACCAGCAAACCCACCATGTGCTGGGCCACGAAATGGTACACGCCTTTCAGTACCACATGATCCTTGAAGGTGACTCAACGAGTATGCGCAACCTCGCCAACATCCCCCTCTGGATGATAGAAGGTCTGGCCGAATACCTCAGCATCGGGCGTATTGACCCGAACACCGCGCTCTGGATGCGTGATGCAGTGCTGAACGAGCAAGTGCCCCGTATCAAGGATTTGGATAGTGGAAAATATTTCCCTTACCGCTGGGGACAAGCCTTTTGGGCTTATGTGACAGGCGTTTATAGCGACGAAGCCATACGCCCGCTGTTTATAAATACAGCCAAATACGGCCTAAAAGCGGCCGTGCCCATGACGCTTGGAATCACCGTGGATTCGCTCTCTAATGCCTGGCGCAGCAGCTTAAAAGACCATTTCGGACGTTGGGCCATTAAAGGCAAAAAAGAGGATTTGCCAGGAAAAACGCTGCTGGACGACGACAATGCGGGGCAAATGAACATTTCGCCCGTGCTCAGCCCAAATGGCAAATACGTTGTTTTCCTTTCGGAGAAAAATCTGTTCACCACCGATCTTTTCCTTGCGGATGCAAAGACGGGCAAACTCATGCGCAAAGTGGCCAGCACAGCTTCCGATGGCAATGTAGACCATTTCAACTTTTTAGAAAGTGCGGGCACCTGGAGCCCCGATTCCAAACGATTTGCATTTGATGTGTACGAAAAAGGGCGCAGTGTATTGGTTATCAAGGACATTTTTAAAGGGAAGAAAACGAAAAAAGTTCAAATCCCGGGTGTTCCTGCATTCAGCAACCCCGCTTGGAGTCCCGATGGGAAAACCATTGTGGTGAGCGGCCTCGTACATGGCCAAACGGATTTATACGAATACAACCTGAAAAGCAAAAAGGTGAAACAACTCACCAACGACCGCTATTCCGAAATCCTACCCACCTGGAGCGCCGACGGCAAATCGCTGGCGTTCTCGACCGACGCATTGAGCATGCAGCGCGGCCGCACCAACGGCGCCTGGGTGATGAACCTCGCGGTCATGGAGATGGCTTTAGGAGAGACCGAAAATATTGATCTTTTTCCTGGTGCGGACAATATGAACCCCCAATTCGACAAAAGCGGCAACCTGTTTTTCCTCAGCAACCGGGATGGCAGGCGCAACCTGTACCGTTATGATGTAGTGTCGAAAAAAGTATTCCAACTCACCGACATGATGACGGGCATCACGGGCATCACGCCTTACTCGCCCGCCATCACGGTAGCCGACGACCGCGACCTCATCCTGTACACGCATTACAACAAAGGCAAATACACGATTCACCAAGCGAAAGATGCCGATTTCGAGGCCAATGAAATAGACCCAACTTCGGTAGATCAAGTCCCTGCCTCCTTGCCGCCGTTCAGCCCCAAACAACGAGACATGGTGAATACTGGGCTCCGTCTGATGGACACCGCGCCAGACAGCACTGCGATGACTGCCAAGAAATACAGGCCAAAATTCCAACTTGATTACCTCGGCGGCAGCACCGGCGTGGGCGTGAACACGGGCAACAGCAGTTTTGGCACCCAAACGGGTTTGGCTGGTGGTATAGACGTACTATTTAGTGATATTTTGGGCAACAACCAGCTCTATGCAGGCGCCGTATTGAACGGCGACATTCAGGATGCCGGTGGGCAGTTGTCTTATATCAACCAAAAGAATCGGATTGGCTGGGGGGTGAACGCGTCTCACATTGCGTATCAGACGGGTGGGTATTACATTGCCCGACAAAAACTTTACCAAGAGCCAGGAGGCGCCACGGACGTGTACACGGAATATGGTACTGGCATTGAGCGGGTATTTCAACAACGTGTAGGTGCCCTGACATTTTACCCGTTTTCCGTGACCAAACGTTTTGAGGTGGGTGCCGCAACCGAGTTTTACAGCTCCCGGGTGACGGAGTATTATGACGTGTTTGACTACGACACGAGTCAAAACAGCATTGTTGAATTTTACCGTGGCAATGACCGTCAAAAATTGCCCAAAGGCCCTACGCTCAACCTGAACAACGTGAATGCGGCATTTGTGGGCGACAACTCCTATTTTGGCACGACAGCGCCTTTGCAAGGCTGGCGTTATCGCTTTGGCGTAGAGCAGTACTTTGGTGATTATCAATTCACTACGCTCCTAGCCGATGCCCGGAAATATTTTTATGTCAAACCTTTTACTTTCGCCGTGCGAGGCTTGGGCTACCTGCGTTCTGAGAAATATGAAGACAATACATTCAGCATTGATTATCCCCTGTTTTCAGGCAATCCTTTCTTCGTTCGAGGCTATGACCGAGCGGTCTTTTCCACCGAAGAAGACCCCTATTTTTTCCAAAGAACCATCGGCAGCAAAATATTGGTCGCCAATTTTGAAGTCCGCTTGCCATTTACGGGACCGCGCAGACTTTCGCTCATCAAATCGAACTTCCTGGTTAGTGATTTGAATTTGTTTTTTGACGCGGGCCTGGCGTTTTTCGAGTTTAATGAGTTGAAGAAGGAATCCCTGAATTACCACGAACCTATCTTTTCCACGGGGGTTTCGTTGCGGGTGAACCTGTTTGGCTACTTGGTATTGGAGCCCTATTTCGCTCTGCCGCTTACGGCGCCGGAGAGCGAAAGGAAATTCAGGTTTGGCTTGAATTTTATTCCGGGTTGGTAATTTTTTAATGTGCCTATCCGCTTGTTGTACAGCGTTTACCATCATTGTCATGTCGCAACTTCGTTGCGACATGACAATTCAGAAAAACCGTCCACGGTACAATATGCGGATAGGAAGTTTTTTTAAAAACAAAATCAACGCTACTTACCACAAACGATATTTTGAACCACAGTCTTATTTTACTCCCCAGCCCGCACAAATTGCGCCATTTGTCTTTCCCCTTTCGGCGTAATAATTTCCAGGAAATAAAGCCCGTTGGGCAAGGTCTCCGGCAGCCCAAGCGACTGATATTCACTGCTCGCTAAAAGACTGCGCTGCAATACCAGCTGCC
>JBBQSW010000227.1:0-6570 GCA_038213575.1 Chitinophagales bacterium
TCTTTTTTACCTGACACCCGGTTCACGGGAGCGCATCGTGCTGGAAAACGGAGTCTACAAAGTGCTGAATACCAAACTGTCTTTCACTCAGGAAGAAATTTTCGAAGAAGTGAAAGCTCATCCTGAACGGTTCAGCCCGAACGTGATACTGCGCCCGCTTTTTCAAGAAACTATCCTTCCCAACCTTGCTTATGTCGGCGGCGGCGGCGAGTTGGCCTATTGGCTGGAACGCAAATCGCTTTTTCAGCATTTTGGGCTACAGTTCCCGATGTTGGTACGACGGCATTCGGCGCTTTGGCTCGACCGGGATGCTGCGAAAAAGATAGCAAAATTTGGATTCTCTGCTGCACAGTTTTTTGGAGACACCGATGCGCTTGTGCGCAGTTTTATAGAAAAAAATGCGGTCGGTGAAGTCAGTTTGGAATTGGAAATCAATGAATTGAAAAAGGTTTTTGAGCAAGTAGCCGCAAAAGCCACGGCAGTTGACCCGACGCTGGAGAAAGCAGTTTTGGCAGAGTCCGTAAAAGCGGTGGGAGGGATAGAGCAGTGGCAAAGCCGCCTGATGCGTTCAGAAAAACAAAAGCACGAAACGACGCTCAATCAACTTCGCTCGTTGAAGGAGAAATTATTTCCGGCAGGCGGTTTGCAGGAGCGGCACGACAATTTTTTGCCGTTTGTTTTGAAGTACGGGGATGGATTTATTGGGGCTTTGAAGGAGTGTTTTGAGCCCTTTGACCCGGGATTTATTGTTTTGGCGGAGGAGTAATGAGTGCGAGAAATATACTTTCTTGAATGAATTTATATTTACTAGATAGTACACAGAATTCGAGGCTTTATGTGCCAAATTCGCACTGGTATGGGAAAAATACATCAAAAACACCACGCCTGAAGGGAAACCCCGGAAGCGGCAGGTAAAAAAAAGACATTGCGTTAAGAACGTGCTGATTTCAGGCGACGATCAAAAGATTATCTACCTCAGCCCGACCTATAGCGGTTCTGTCCATGATAAAACCATTGCAGACGAACAGGATTTTCAATTTCAAAGAACGATTGATTTACTTCAAGACAGTGGTTTTCAAGGATTCAAACCCAAAAATGCCAACACCGAATGCAAGCCTGGACCCTTCCTTTTCCTGGAATGGCACCGTAAATGGGAAAAAGGCCCAGGTTGGGGCGTATGTCTGGTATTGTGAGTTGGTATTTCTGGATGGCACAACCCAATTGTTTAAAGGTGATGTTACCCTGATCAGGTAAAATAATTTGCGTTTTGGATGGGTTAAATCAAGTGGTGAGGTACATTACTTGACTCCTTTCAATAATTTCTCCAAAGGCGGCTGACGTTTCATATTTATGGTGCGTTCGAAAGTCGGCTTTTTCTGCACCGATGTCCATTCATCCTTGCTGTTCTGGGTCCAATTGATGGAGTGCCAATCACTGCGAATGGGGTCGAATTGAATTGTTTTTTTGTCCGCCATTACGGCCACCCATTCGCCGTATGGCCCGAGGTAAATGTGGCCGTTTTTCCAATAAACGATTGAAATAGTAGTGCCTGAAGTGTCCTTTCCATCAAATCGGTAGGAGATTACTTCAAGGCTGGTATCGCTTGGGAAATGGCAGGTTTGGTAATAGCCAGGCCCTAATACGGCGCTTTTCCAGTTGCCTTTGATCCACCCCAGGTTCTTTTTAAGATCAGATTTTTTAAAGAAAGGTGGGTTTTGGGTCGTGCCAGATGCTACGGGGGCTTCTTTGCAAGCGATCAGCGAGCTAAGTACGAAAATCAAAATCAAGTCCTTTGTCATCACAATTAAAAGTTGAAAAATGGAACGGGCAAAGTTCTGAAAAAGTTGAGCGCTTAAAAAAGTGTTCCTTGCTGCCCGACCACTGGCTTTGGTCCGCGCAACACAACACCGGGTAGGGCTTTGCTGAAAATCTCGACACAAAAAGCCGTCAATTCGGGCGAGAGTCGAAAATCTACATTGTCTATGGATGGCAGTTTCCCAAAGTCCATGGGAGCTTATTTTGCAAAAATATCTTCGGCCATGATTTCAAAATCTGGAACCACAGGAGCGGCAAGAGCACTCTTCTTGTCCTGTTTTTTTACAAAGTTAGAGCATTTCCAAATTCTCCAAAGAGCCAAGTTTTACTTCTTGTAAAAATGCACTTCCACGCGCCGATTGAGCTGGCGGCGTTCGCGCGTGTCATTTGGAACGACCGGTTTTTGTGCCCCAAACCCGATGTAGTTGAGTCGCTCTACTGAAATGCCGCTCGACACCAGGTTGTCGAGGCATTTTTTGGCGCGTTTTTCCGCAAGCAGGTCGTTGGCGGGCTCCCGACCCGTATTGTCTGTATGGCCTTCAATTCGGGCAAACAAGGCCGGGTCAGCATTCAATATAGTTACAATTTCATCTAGGGTGATCAATGAAGTCACTTGCCAATCGTCCAGGGTCGAGTTGAAATAAACCGCCTTATACGGCACTCCCGGGGCTGATGGCATGGCCTCTGGACAGCCTTTTTTGGAAGCAATGCCCGATATGGTTGGGCATTCGTCGTCTTTGTCGGGGATTCCATCTCCATCGGTATCGGGGCAGCCGCGCAGATGCTCGGACCCAGCGATGCCAGGGCAGGCGTCTTTGTTGTCCGGGATTCCGTCGCTGTCAGAGTCTGGGCAACCTTTCCATCGGAGTTGACCATTCATATCTGGGCAAAGGTCCTCGGCATCGGCCACGCCGTCTTTATCTCGGTCAACTGCTGGGCAACCCCGGTATGCCAACACTCCTTTCAGTTCTGGGCAGTTGTCGTCTTTGTCTGCAATGCCATCCTCGTCGCGGTCGGGGCATCCACTTAGGGTTGGGAGGCCGAATTCCTCAGGGCAGAGGTCTTTTTTGTCAGGAATGCCATCTCGGTCAGCATCTGGGCAGCCCATGAGATTCTGGAGTCCTGGAATATCTGGACAGTCATCTTTATCGTCTGGTACTCCGTCATTATCGGTGTCTGGGGAAGGGGTTTTATCTTCAGCATTTCTTTGGCTTTTTCTAAGGCTCCGATTTGGTTTATTTGGCTCTCCAAAGGAATAACTCACGGCCACTTGGGCAGTGTAAAACCAGTCATTTTTCGCTGGATCGCCCGCTATGCTTACCCCGTCCAAATAATCGTTTTGCGCATACCGTAGAATGCCTTCAAGTCCGAGGGTGAATCGGTTGGTTACCCGCAGCCGGATGCCTGCACCCATCGGAAGGGCTATGGCGAAATTTTTTGCTTCGGCGATGTCAATATCGGTTTGAATCCGGCCAAGGGCAATACCTCCGTAATTGTTGGCTTCGTTCCAATCATTTTTAGGGTTAAAATAGACTGCACTTACCCCAAGCGCAACAAAAGGGGTCACCCTTCGACGTGTATTGCTGAGTTGCTTATGATCCCGTTTCTTAGTCTTGTAAAGTCCAAATGGGTAGACTTCACCCAGAATTGAACATTCAATGAGCGGGCTAGTAAACGAAAAGGCGCGTGTTGGGAATTGATGGTCGTTGCCAGAAAGCTGGGTATAAAGCAATCCAAGCCTGACGGCAAAAAGGTTGTCCAAATTGCGCCGCAGATGTGCAGAGATAGCGGTATTTATCTGGAGAGATTCAAAGTTTGTTTTTGTGGTCTGAAGGTCGCCTTGGTAAGCACCGATTCCAATTCCGCCTCCGGCTTCCCATGGGTGGGGTGTTTGGGTCTGGGCTAAGCACGGAAAGAAAAATAACAACCAGAATAGAATAGCATTTCTCATAGAATGATTGGTAAGGCCAGCAAACATATATAAAGCAGATGAAAACGCTTCAAATGATCCGCAGGTATCGGGATTTTAGCCTAGATTCAGACTGACTTTAGCATTGAGTGGTGTTTTTCACCACAAATTCCCACTTAGGTGCTTTGGTTCAATGCCACTCTCCACTTTTTCCCACAACTTTTTCAAATGGGTGGCTTGTTCTAATGGTGTTGATGAAATTCACACTATTTGGCCTTACAATTTCTTCTTTTATTCAGCATATCGTTGCAAAACATGTTATACTAATACTCGTTTTTACGCTGATTCTAATTTTTATGGAATTTTTATTCTAAATTTATAAATTTTAAAATATTGATAACCACTGATTTAAAAATATCTTAAAAAAAATTATTCAAAAAAAAGCCTTGTTTGTGTCGTTTTGTGGGAAATTATGGAAACTGCTATTACTTTTGTCCTTGTGAATTGGTGACCGATCCCACATTTGTCTCGACTCATACTTAGCAGAATTTACAGTCCCACACTACAATGCAACTCATCGGTGAATATCCGGTGTCCCTTGACGACAAGGGTCGCTTGCGCTTACCAACCGCGCTCCTCCGCCAGTTACCTGCTCTTGCAGCAGGATCCAATGGCGAGAGTGCGGCTTATGAATTTGTAGTAAACCGGGGGTTTGAGAAGTGTCTCACACTTTACCCCAAACCGGTCTGGGACGGCATCGCTGCCAAGTTGAGCCGTCTCAATAGTTTCAATGACCGGAACCGCGCCTTTGTACGCTCCTTTCACTACGGAGCTTACCCACTTACCACTGACAGCGCGGACAGAATCCTGTTGCAGAAGCCTTTGATGGACTATGCGGGCATCACCAAAGAAGCCGTACTGCTTGCCATGAACGGCAAGATTGAAATCTGGTCGCCAGAGCAGTACACTTCCACAGCCGCTTTTGATCCGAATGAATTTGCCGATTTGGCAAATGACGTGATGGGCGGGGATGCTGAGTGATAAGTGATAAGTGGTAAGTGTTGCACGTTCTGACACTTTGAGCGGACACTAAACACTTAGAACTCATCACTCATCACTTAACACTTATCACTCAAAATGGGGTACCACGAGTCTGTCCTTTTACACGAAAGCATTGATTTGCTGAGCGTTACGCCTGGTGGGATTTATGTGGACGCGACATTTGGCGGCGGTGGCCACTCCAAGTTGATACTCGAAAAAATGGGCGAGAAAGGTCGCCTGTTTGCCTTTGACCAAGACGAGGACGCGAAACGGAACACTGAACAGCAGGAATTTTCAGTCCATCCGGGCTTCACTTTCGTCCCATCAAATTTCAGGCATTTGAAACGGCAGTTGCGGGCAGAGGGCATCCGTGCTGGAACAGTCCATGGTATACTCGCCGATCTCGGCGTGAGCAGCCACCAGATTGACACTGCGGAGCGTGGCTTTTCGTACCGTTTTGAAGCACCGCTCGACATGCGGATGAGTCGGGGGGAAGGAGAAACAGCCGCCGACCTGCTGAACACCCGAAGCGCGGAGGATTTGCAACGGATTTTCAGCGAACTCGGTGAAGTCCGCAACTCAAAAACCTTGGCTCATGCCGTGGTACAAGAACGCGAGAAAAAGCGGTTCCGAACCACGGGTGACTTGGTGGAGCTGTGCAGCAAAAACTTGATGGGGGAACGGATGCGCTATCTCTCACAGGTGTTCCAAGCCTTGCGAATGGAGGCAAACGACGAGCTGGGTGCCCTAGCGGAATTTATGAAAGACGCGCTGGAGATGCTCGCACCCGGAGGACGATTGGCAGTCATCACATTCCACTCCCTCGAAGATAGGATGGTAAAGAATTTTATGAAAGCCGGCAATGTGAAGGGTGAGCCAGACAAGGATTTCTACGGAAACATAACAAAGCCATGGAGTTTGATAACGAAAAAACCTGTGGAAGCAAGCACTGAAGAGACTAAGCAAAACACCCGGTCAAGGAGTGCAAAACTGCGGGTGGCAGCAAAGAATTGATTTGATTGATTCGATGGGCAAGAAACCCATGGCCAATCAAATAATCGAATCAATCAAATAATCGAATCATGGCCAATAAACTACTCAATGCACTTAACGTCAGTCGCCACACCACAGATCTGGTGTTTGGCAACTTTCAATACCTGCTCTTTTTAGGTGGGTTGGGCATTTTGTATATCGCCAACGCGCATTATTCAGAAAAGGGGGTACGCCGGATTCAAAGTTTGCAAAAAGAAATCAGGGAGTTGAAGTGGGAGTACACCTCTATAAAAAGTGAGACCATGTATAAATCCATGCAATCACAAATAGATGAGAGTTTGGAACCAGTCGGCCTCGATTTAGAAAACAAAGGCCCAAAAGTGATTAGTGTTAAGTGATTAGTGGTAAGTGATTAGTGTTAAGTGTTAAGTGGTAAGTGGTAAGTGGTGAAGCACTCAAAAGCTTGTAAATATGGAAAATCAACAACCGAATAAAGGAGTGCTAAGAGAGAAAAGTTTTCAACTGGCAATACGCATAGTTAAACTCTGTAAGCATTTAAGAGAAAAAAAGAAGGAGTTTGAAATATCGAGGCAGTTGTTTAAAAGTGGTACAAATCCAGGCGCAATGGTTCGTGAGTCATAGTATGCTCAATCAGGAGCTGATTTTATCAATAAGGAACGGTGTCAAAATAACTTTCCAATTTCAGGCCTATTATTTTGGCGTTAGCCAACTATCTTTTGAGGCGAATAGTGGGGCTATTTAACGAAAAAGATAGGATGGATGGCGGCAAAAGAATGGCATCAAATTGGGAA
>JBBQSW010000228.1:0-6552 GCA_038213575.1 Chitinophagales bacterium
CCTCAACATGCCTCGGCCCCCACTATCAAAAAAAAAAAAAAAAATCAACAAAAACCAACCCCCTCGCGCCCCCCCCCACTAGTGCAAAGGCGAATAATTCTTAAGTACCGATAAAACCAAATGCTTGCCAGGTTCGTAATTATTCCACACCCATTCCTAAAATCAAACTACTTTTCGCCCTCCCATCCTAAGGTTTAATATTTGATGTCCGCAAGTTTTGGTCAAACCGCTTTATTAATTTTTACCAGAACGCCCGTTCAGGAGGCGGCGTCTAAGACGTTTGACCCCAATACCGGCCAAAGTGGCAATCAGGCAATTGCCCGGCGTTTGATCCGGCAAACCATTGCTACTGCCCGCCGCACACAGCTTCCCCTTTTCCTCTACTACGATAAACCCAACCCTTCTGAACCTTTTGGGGAACACCTCGCACAAGCTTTTGAGTCTGTTTTTGCCAAAGGCTATTCCAAGGTCATCGCTATTGGAAACGACTGCCCCGAGCTCTCCCCCTCCTTGCTGCTGGAAGCGAGCAGCCGACTTTCCGAACAAAAAATAGTGCTGGGTCCAGCCAGCGACGGCGGCGTTTATCTCATTGGAATTCAACAGAATACCTATCAACGGCAGGCTTTTATAGACCTGCCCTGGGAAACTCCACATTTGCAGGCCGGCTGGAAGCAATACTTGTCTTCAAACCCATTGGACATTCTTTGGCTCGAAGCATTCAGCGACCTTGACAATGCAGCCGATTTTAAAGCACTGCTGGCCAGATTGCCCCATTGGAATCTGCTGAAAAAGCAATTGCTGAGCATACTTGCTTCCTTCCATATCGCCTTGGCTTTTGACACTTGGATATTCCCAAGTGTTTCGTCCAACAGCCTTTCCCCATTGCGAGGGCCTCCTTGCTGCTGATTCCAAAATTTCTTCGCCTCTGCTCAGGGCTTGGGTCAATCCCTTTGACACAACCCTGGCTAACGCACTATGGATATCCTCTGGAATCCAAATGGGGATTGTCCGCTTATTTCTCTATCTAAAATTTGAAGAAAAATGAAGAAATCATACTTAATCATGCTGTGCTGTTTTGGCCTGAATTGGGCTTCAGCACAAACCATACGCATAAGCGGCACCGTCCGCGACAAACCCGCGGGCGATGCCATTCCGGGTGTGACCGTTCTTGAAAAAGGTACTACCAACGGAACCGTGACCGACGCAAATGGTCAATATGCGCTCCGTATCTCCAGCGAAGCTGCCACCCTGGTCTTCAGTTTTATCGGCTATGAATCCTGGAGCGAAATCGTCGGCACACGCAGCACCCTGGACGTTGCTTTGATGCAACAGAACACCAGCCTGAGCGAGATCGTGGTGACCGCCCTGGGCGTTCAACGCCAATCCAGAGATTTAGGCTACTCAGTGCAGAAGCTGGACGGCAAAGAAATCTCCGAGGTAAAGTCTGCCAATTTTCTGGACAATCTGGCCGGCAGGGTGGCTGGCGTGACGGTCAGCCACGGCTCCACCGGGGTAGGTTCAACTTCAAAAATCACCATTCGCGGCGAAGGCTCTTTTTCTAACAACAATCCCTTGTTTGTGGTAGATGGCATCCCGATCAACAACAATTCCATCATCAATTTTACCAATGACGACGCGGCAGGTTTTCAGGAAGTAGATTTTGGCAATGGCGGGATGGAAATCAATCCCGACGATGTGGCTTCGGTGACCGTCCTGAAAGGTCCCGCCGCCGCTGCGTTGTATGGCACCCGCGCCTCCAACGGCGTTATCATCGTTTCGACCAAAGACGGGGCAAATAGCAAGGGGCTGGGCGTCAGTTTCAACTCCAGCACTTTTGTGGACAAACCGTTTCAATTGCCGCAATTTCAAAATCTTTACGGACAAGGCAATTCCGGCAAATTTGAATTTAAGGATGGTTTAGGCGGCGGCATCAACGACAACATCTCTTACAGTTGGGGACCTGCATTTGACCAAAATCTGCTGATTCGTCAATACGACAGCCCTGTAACTGCTCCGGATGGGCGCGTTGTTCGCGGTGGTGATGTAGCCGTGCATGGCGGAGCGCCCATTACCCCAACGGCCTTTGTAAACTATCCCGACAACTTGAAAAATTTCTATGAAACCGGGACTACCACGATCAATAATATTGCCATTTCTTCCGGTTTTGAAAAAGGGAATCTGCGTTTTTCATTGAGCGATCTGCGGAGCAAATCAATCATTCCCGGGGTGAATCTGGACCGAAAGACTGCTGCGGTACATATAAATTTTCAGCCTGTTAAAAACCTCCAGGTTTCTTCAAGCATCAATTATGTCAATTCGCAGAGCGACAACCGCCCTGGCAATGGCTATGGCTCTGAAAACATCAATTACGCCATAGTGGCCTGGGGTCCGCGCTCGCTGGATATTGAAAACATGAAGGACTATTGGCAGCCCGGCCTGGAAGATCTGCAGCACTATTCTTACAACTACACTTTTTTCGACAATCCTTATTTCACATTGCTGGAAAACAGAAACTCGTTCAATCGCGACCGGCTTTTTGGGAATGTCTCGGCTAAATACGACTTCACCGATTTTCTAAGCCTGACGGTGAGAACAGGCATGGACTATTCCAACGAACTTCGGAAATTCCGTCGGGCCTTCAGTTCCAACCGTTTTAAAACGGGCGCATATTCCGAACAGACCGTCTTCTTCCGGGAAAACAACACGGACTTTTTATTGAATTACCACAAGAAATTCAATAGAATTGGCCTGGATTTCTCTGTAGGCGGCAATCGTATGGACCAACAAGCTGCGAATGTGCAAACCCAAACCACTTCCCTGGCACAAGCAGGCGTATTCAATCTTTCCAATGCCGCCTCACCGTTGGCGATATTTTCATACGAAGCCAGCAAACGGATCAACAGTGTATATGGCATTGCAAAATTCAGTTATAAAAACTTCGCCTTTCTGGATGTCACCGGCCGGAATGACTGGTCGAGTGCATTGGCAACGCCCCTTTCCACAGACAATACCTCCTTTTTCTATCCTTCTGTGTCCGGAAGTCTGGTTTTGTCCAATGTGATAAAATTGCCGTCTATTGTCTCCTTCGCAAAAATAAGGGCCAGTTTCGCACAAGTCGGCAATGACACCGATCCGTATCAGACCGCCGGTGTTTTTGTAGCGGGCGTGCCTTATGCTGGACAACCCACCCTGAGCGAACAAAATATCCTGGCCAGTGCCAATCTGCTGCCCGAACGCAGCACTTCTTACGAGCTGGGCGCTGACCTGCGTTTTTTCCAGGATCAGCTTCGTTTTGACTTTAGTTATTATGATGAATTGACTGAAAACCAGATCATTTCCCTGCCCATCGCCATTTCTTCTGGCTATAAAGAACAGGTGGTGAATGGTGGCGCTGTGCGCTCGCGCGGTGTAGAATTGGTTGCAGGGATAACACCGATCAAAAAAGAGGATTTTCAATGGAATGTACAGTTCAATTTTAGCAAAAATGTATCCACCGTTGAGTCATTACCCGAAGGAAGCGGGCGATTGACGCTGGCTTATTCGCGGGTTTATGACAATGTTAATCAGACCGTGTGGTTTCAGGTAGAAGAAGGTGGCAGAATTGGAGACATTTACGGTACTGGTTACAAAAAAAACGAAAACGGCGATTTCCTGCTGACGAATACCGGAAACCATATTGTAGACAATACTTTGAAAAAATTGGGCAACTACAATCCAGACTTTATCCTGGGCTTCAACAATCAATTTCAATACAAAAACTGGAACCTGAGTTTTCTGTTCGACTGGCGACAAGGCGGCATCCTGGTGTCGCGGACCCTGGCGCTTGCTGCCGTGGGTGGTCAGTTAAAAGAAACCGAAAACCGTCCGACGGAAGGCATTGTCGCCCAAGGCGTTGTGAATACCGGCACTGCTGAAAACCCGGTGTATGTCCCCAACACCGTTGCACTCCCAGCCGAAACGTATTACCGTCAATACTATGATCGCAATCATGAGGAGAACAACACCTACGATGCTTCTTATCTGAAACTGCGTGAGTTCTCCTTGGGCTACACCTTCAAAACAGGCGAACAGGGTCGCGGATTTTTGCGAAAAAGCCATAAACTTTCTATCGCAGTAATTGGCCGCAACTTGTTTGCTTTCAGCGAGATGCCACACATTGACCCGGAGCAACTGGCCGTGCAAGGACAACAATTCATCCGCGGCGTAGAGAACATGTCTTATGCTACCACCCGCAGTTTTGGGCTCAAACTGGGTTTTGACTTTTAGATCATTCAAAAAAATTGAACAACATGATTTTACATAAATATACCGTCCGCCTATTGCTTATTGTAGCAATACTATACACCAACGCTTGTACCAAAGACCTCGATTCGATCAATACCAATCCCAATGCGCCCATCCAGGCCAACCCTGATCTCTTGCTCCGAAAGGTTATTTATGACTATGGAGAACAGATGTCTTATGAAGGATTTGTAGCCGGGAATCTGTTGGGGCAATACTTTACCGAAGTGGATTTCAACTTGTTTGACCGTCATAGCCTGACTGAGCCACAACTTGGTGGTAACCCCTGGCCCGTTTTTTATAACAACCTCCGGGACAATGAGATTATCCTGAGCCAGTCCCGTTCTAACCCTTCTTTTGCGGTTTATGAAGGCCCCGCGCTCATTTTAAAAGCCTACATAACTGCCGCATTGACTGACATTTATGGAGATGTGCCCTACAGCGAGGCGCTACGAGGCAAATCAGGGGACGTAACACCGAAATATGACCGCCAGGAAGACATTTACATGGCCGCTGGAGGCATCCTTGACAACCTGGGAAAAGGCATTGCAGCCATCAACAACTATTCGGGGGCACAGGCACTGAATGGGGATATACTGTTCAATAAAAATTTGAACGCCTGGAAAACCTTCGCGAATTCCTTGAGGATAAAATACCTGTTGCGCATTTCCTACAAAGCGGATGTAAAGGCGCAATTGCAGACGATTTATGATGAGGGCAACTACATGAAAACCAATACCCAGAATGCCAAGTTTGATTTTACCAATGGCGCACCCAACAATTTCAGACTGGCCACGCTGCGGGCAGGTGATTTCAACCTGTTCATCATGTCGCTCACCAGCGAGGAAATCCTAAAAGGGCTAAACGACCCGCGCATGGCGGTCTTCTTTCGGCCTGTTGGCAACGATCCCACAAAAACCCAGTTCAAAGGACTGCTCAATGGCCCCAACGCTTCAGCAACTTCCATTACAGTGGCCGATTATTCGTTGACGGGGACCATTTTCCGCGAGCACACGGGCGACCTGGACGCCAATTTCATGACGGCCTGGGAGACGCAGTTGCTACTGGCCGAAGCAGCGGAAAGAGGGCTGGTAATCGCCAATGCACAAACCTTGTATGAAACGGGGGTTCAACTTGCCTTTGAATATTGGCAAACGCCCCTTCCGACCGATTACCTGAGTTCCGGGCCAGCGGCGTATGGCAGCAATGGCGCCGATAAAATCGAGCAAATTATCACACAGAAATGGTTGGCCAACATCATCAATGGCTACGAAGGCTGGATAGAATACCGCAGGACGGGTTTCCCGGCACTCAAAACCATTGCCGCGAGCTTGAACAACAACCTGATCCCGGTTCGCATGCCCTACCCTATTGACGAGGATGCCTTAAACAATGCCAACTTTAGCGAGGCTGCAATGGCTACGGACAATAACAGCATCAATGTGGGTGTATGGTGGGATGCGAACTGAACAAGTAGAAACTTTAAAACAAGTCCTTCCATGCAAGATATCAATTCCTGGCAATGGGCTATCGTGATTGGTTCGAGTTTGTTGATGTTCGTCATCTCTCCTTTCGCCAAATCGAACGATACCTTTTTCAGGGCAAAATCTGAGCACAACAAAGCGCCGGGTATACTACTGTTGACGAGCAGCATGGTTATTTCCTGGATTTTCGCCAAATCTATCACCAACGCTGCCAATCTGGGCATGGCGTATGGTTTTGTGGGTGGCCTGGCGTATGCGACGTATTACCTTTCATTTTTGGTCGCGGGATTGGTCATCTACCGAATGCGGACGAAGGGTGGTTTCAGCAGTATTCATCATTTTATTGGCAGCAAGTTTGGCGGCAAGGCCGTGATGATTTTCTCGATTCTGATTGCATTCAGGCTTTTTAATGAAGTATGGTCGAACACCATGGTAATCGGTTCCTATTTTGGCACAAAAGGCAGCGGTGAATACTATGCGTCTGTGTTGGTTTTTACAGCCCTGACGCTGGCTTATACGCTCAAAGGCGGCTTAAGAACTGCCCTCATGACAGATCTGGTACAAATGGGCCTGTTTAGCATCCTGTTGATTGTGATCCTGGGCATTTTGCTCCCCCGAGAACAAGGCGACATCGTCAAGTTCGTACAATCAGGCGAGTGGAAACTTTCTCAGGGCTTGAATCTGATGTTTGTTGCGCTCATTCAAATTTTCAGTTATCCATTTCACGATCCTGTACTGACCGACCGCGGCTTTATCAGCAGTCCTAAAACGACCTTGCGGAGTTATG
>JBBQSW010000229.1:0-6550 GCA_038213575.1 Chitinophagales bacterium
GAATGCTATTGTTTTTCGTGTAGTGGATTTTGGCATAGGGCAAACTCAATTGGTTGGGTAATTGTTGAGGGAGGCGTAGCAAATGTAAGGTTATAGCGGTTGTCATTGTCAAGCCCAGGGCTTTATTTTTTTGTAACTTAAAAGACAAAAGGCAAATGGTAGTCCTCTTCAAGTTCCCAACTAGGCTGTATTTGCGCCAGCTTTTTCCACAAACTATAGTTTTGCAGTTTGAAATCAAATTTTCTTTCTTCTTTTGCCCAACGAACAGGGTTGTGAAGAACCTTGCTTTTAGGCTTTTTTTGTCCGAAAATAAGATAGAACTCGTATGAAGCAAACTTACAAAATTTTGACTGCCAGTCTCTTCTGCCTATTTATTGGAAGCACTTGGCTAAATGCTCAAATTTCTATCAAGGGAAAGGTTCGTGATGCTGAAAGCGGCGACGACCTCATCGGTGCCAGTGTGGTGCTGGTAAACGGCGCAGGTGGGACGCTGACCAACTACGAAGGAGAGTTCAACCTCAAGGCCGATGCTTTTCCTGCAACCCTCAAAATCTCATACACAGGCTACGATACACAGAATTTGGTGGTGAACGACGCAGCACAAAAGATTGATGTGCGACTCTCCACGGCCAGTATTGTCATGGAAGAAGCCATTGTTGTGGGCCAAAGGATTGATGACAAACAAAAAGCCGCACCGCTTACGATCGAAAACATGGATGCTCTGGCGATCAAACAGACGGCTTCGATTAGTTTCTACAACGGGCTCGGCAATCTTAAAGGCGTGGATTTGACCACTGCTTCTTTGGGATTCACCATTATCAATACACGGGGTTTTAACTCTACCAGCCCGGTGCGCTCGCTCCAAATTATTGATGGCGTGGACAATCAGGCGCCTGGCCTCAATTTTTCCCTGGGCAACTTCCTCGGTTCCAGTGATTTGGACGTTACCAAGGTAGACCTTATTCAAGGCGCGAGTTCGGCATTCTATGGCCCCAATGCTTTCAACGGCGTGATTTCGATGGAAACGAAAAACCCCTTCGTACACAAAGGGCTGGCAGCCAGTGTGAAATATGGCAGCCGAAATTTGGCCGAGACCGCCATACGATGGGCTCAGGCGTTCAAAAACAAAAATGGCGACTTGTCTTCTGCGTTGAAGATTAACCTGTTTTACCTTCAGGCCAATGACTGGGTGGCTAATAATTATGGCCCGGTGGATGGCACCGAAACAAGGGTTGGCAACCCGGGCCGTTGGGATGCAGTGAATATTTATGGCGACGAATATTTTTCCCTCAATGATTTTTCTGATCCCGCCAACCTTTCTCAAAGCTCCGCAGGTTTAGGCACTTTCCACCGTACGGGTTATCGGGAAGAGGATTTGGTGGACTATGACACGAAGAATTTTAAAGCGGGTGTGGCCTACCATATTCGCACCAATCCCTCCAAGGAATTTGATTCGCCGGAGTTGATTTTCGCCTCCAATTATGGCACGGGCACGACGGTGTACCAAGGCGACAACCGCTTCAGTCTGCGCGGGATCAAGTTTTTCCAAAACCGTATTGAATTCAGGAAAAAGAACAAATACTTCATACGAGCTTATGCAACGAACGAGGATGCAGGCCGTTCCTACGACCCTTATTTTACGGCGCTACGCCTTCAACAAGCCGTAAAAAGTGATGAAAACTGGTCGCTCAATTACAATGATTACTGGGGCGACTTTATTTATCCCCGGATGAAAGCGCAAGGGTATCCTCAAAACATAATTTTCCTGCCTGAACCGCCCTTTGTCGTATTCGATACGGCTTCTTCGCAGCAATGGCTTCGCATGCCTGCAATCATTGACTCGCTGGCTGTTTGGCATCAACTTGCAGCGGACTATGCCAATGGTATTGACCCGCAAAAGCCGGATGAAACATTCCCGTTTTTGAATCCAAATTCAAACGATCCAAACGAAAGGGCACGTTTTCAGCAAGCATTCGACAGTATCACTTCCTTAAAGTCAACAGAAGGGGGCACTCAATTTTACGACAAATCGGCTTTGTACCATTTGCACGGCGAATACCGATTTGCACCAAAATGGACGGACGAATTGCGGCTCGGGGCAAATGGGCGGCTTTATGCCCCCAAGTCTGAGGGAACGATTTTTAAAGATACCGCGGGCGTTCCGGCTATCCGAAATTTTGAATTTGGCATCTATGGTGGCATCGAGAAGAAGTTTTTGGACGATAAGCTTATTGCCAATGTTTCGGCACGGGTAGACAAGAACCAAAATTTCAATTGGGTGTCTACTCCAGCGGCTTCCTTGGTTTGGATTCCGAAAATTAACAACTATCTCCGGCTTTCTTTCTCCTCTGCGGTGCGCAACCCAACGCTCACAGACCAATATCTGAACTTGAATGTAGGCCGCGCAACCTTGTTGGGCAATCTGGATGGTTTTTATGATTTGATCACGGTTGAATCTTTCAGGAGATATCTTGATACCCGCGATACGGTCATACGCTTTGATGCGGCGCCCATCCAGCCTGAGAAAGTTAAGACTTTTGAGATTGGCTACCGCACTACCTTGTTCGAAAAACTGTATGTCGACGCCGGCTATTACTACAGTATTTACAATGATTTTATTGGATACAACATCGGTGTCTATGCTGATTTTGACCCTATGACTGGGTTTCCCTTGAATACGCGGGCCTACCGGGTAGCGGCCAATTCGACCAATGAGGTGACGACGCAGGGACTGGCGGTAGGCATGAATTACTATTTTGGCGATTTCTATCAGATAGCAGGCAATTATTCCTGGAACAAGCTGAACAAGTCTTTCCCGGATGATCCCATCATTCCCGCCTTCAACACGCCAGAGCACAAGTATAACGTGAGCATCTCAGGGCGGGATGTGCCGCTCAATCTCGGTTTTGCAAAACTGAAAAAGACCGGGTTCAATGTGACCTACAAGTGGATACAAGGCTTTACCTTTGAAGGCTCTCCGCAGTTTACAGGTGCGGTGCCTACCTACGATATGGTGGACGCGCAGGTGAATGCGACTTTCGACAAAATCCATACTACCGTGAAAATTGGGGCATCCAATATTCTGAACAACCAAGTATCTCAGACTTATGGCGGCCCAGCTATCGGCACGATGGCTTATGCTTCGATCGTGTACGATTTTGCAAAAAAGTGATTTGAACATTTTAACCAACCATTCATTGTTATCATGAAACAACTTAATGTACTCCTGCTATTGACCCTTTTTTCTGCCTCGATTTCGGCGCAGAATAATCGGTATTTTGATCAAGTGTTTTCCAACGTGACCGTGACCGCTGATCAGACGTACGCCGTGAACGCCACGGTACTGTTCCTGGCACCTCCACCTAATGGAGCTGGCCAAGCCATTCCGCAAGCATTGAAGGTGGATATCTATGAACCCTCGGGTGATACAGAAACTGCCCGCCCTTTGATAATCATGCTGCATACGGGCAACTTCCTACCTCCACAAGTGAATGGTGGATGCTCTGGGACGCGCAAGGATGCCACCGATGTATCTATGGCCACGCGCCTTGCTAAAATGGGTTATGTGGTTGCCGTAGCTGACTACCGGCTGGGCTGGAATCCAGTTGCTAGCACACAGACTGAACGTATCTATACCCTGATCAATGCCGCTTACCGTGGTGTGCAAGATGTCAATACCTGCGTCCGTTTCTTCCGCAAGGATGAGGCTGTTGGCGGCAATAATTATGGTATTGACCCTGATAAGATCACAGTTTGGGGCATCGGTACTGGTGGCTACATTGCTGCTGCTGCTGCTACGTTAGACACGATTACCGATACCTATATTCCAAAATTCCTGACGCCACAAGGCCCAATGGTGCTTGAATTCCTGAGCGGCAATGTAGAAGGCACCACCTATGGTGTTAACCCAGGTGTGCCTGGCCTTCCATACCCAGCGGGCGACACCCTTGGATATGTAAACCATGTTGGCTACAGTTCTGAATTTAATTTGGCGGTGAACCTCGGCGGTGCTTTGGGCGACCTCTCTTGGATCGAAGCGGGCGAAATGCCCATCATTTCTTTCCACAACCCGACGGATCCCTTTGCTCCTTGTGGAACTGCCATTGTACTGGTGCCTCCTCCCATCAATCTTCCCGTGGTGGAAGTGACGGGCAGCTGCGGTTTCCAACCAATCCTGAACAACGTAGGCAACCAGGATGCCATGATTGCGGCCAATCTGACGGATCCACTTTCTGTTAAGGCAAAAACACTGAACGGTAACATCGAAGGTTTTTATCCGTTCCTGGGCAACGATTCTAGCCCTTGGGCTTTTGCGGCCAGCTCGAATCCTTATGGGCTTACAACAGACCCAATGTGTGAAACCTTTGCTGCCACGCACACTGCTTATCTGGACACCATTATTGCCTATTTCGCACCAAGGGCATGTGTAGTACTTGGCCTTGGCAATTGCAACACCACCGTAGGTGCAAAAGACTTGAGCACCAGCCAGGTTGGAATGTCTGCCATCCCAAACCCAACAGATGGTGATTTTACACTCAAAACGGACGAGCATTTCACGATGCAAAGCATTGAACTCGTGGACATCGCTGGTCGTCTTTGCGCTACTATCCAGAATGTGAACAACAACCAGTACACGGTGGCGCGCAATGGCTTGGCGCCCGGTGTTTACTTTGCCCGCGTTCGTTTCAACGAAGGCATGGTGACTCAGAAGGTTATTTTGCAGTAAGTAGGGCGAAATTCATTTCGCTTTCAATATTTCAAGCGGCGGCACGGAATCTATCTGTGTCGCCGCTTGGCATTTATAGGCCTCCATGCGATTGGGGAAGCCGCTTCTTTTTTGCTGTAGTGATTATCTGTTTGTATTGCACCATTGTTTGTCATGTCGCAACGAAGTGAAGACATAGGCTGCTACCTTTGACCGTCTGAACAATTCCCCAGACCAACTGATAATCAAATCAGCCATCCATGAAAGTACTCATCCCCGTTGCCGGCGTCGGCACTCGCCTTAGGCCGCATACATACACCCAGCCCAAGCCCCTGATGCCAGTGGCTGGGAAGCCCATCATTTGTTTTATGGTGGACAAGTTGGTGGAAGTGGGCATCAGAGATTTTGTGTTCGTCATTGGTTATTTAGGGGATAAAATCCGGCATTTTATTGAGGAAACCTATCCGGATCTGCATACAGAATTTGTTTATCAAGAACATCGAGAGGGATCGGCACACGCAGTTTGGACGGCTCACGAGGCCATTGAAGATGAAGACGAAATCTTCATCGCGTTCGGCGATTCTATTTTTGATTTGGACCTTCAACGGATGCTTGACTGTTCCCACTCTTGCCTTGGGGTGAAAAAAGTGAGCGACCCGAGAGATTTTGGCGTGGCCGAATTTGGCGAAGATGGCCGCGTGACTCGTCTGGTAGAGAAGCCGAGAATCCCGAAGTCCAACATGGCCATTGTAGGGTTATACAAAATTCTGGAAGTTCAAGCCCTGATACGCGCCACCGAATACTTAATACAAAATGATAAAAGAACTGTAGGAGAGTATCAACTGACCGATGCTTTACAGCACATGGTAGAGCAAGGCACCCATTTTCATGCCATGCCGGTTCAAAATTGGTTTGATTGCGGCCGGAAAGATGTGCTGCTTGAAACCAATGCTATGTTGTTGGATCAGCGCGGCATAGCTGCCAGCCAGCGCGATTTGCCAGTGTTTGAAAATACGATTTTTATTCATCCGGTGGCGGTGGGAAGCAATTGCAATATCGCGCAAAGCATCATTGGTCCACATGTTACCATCGGCGACAATGCCCAGATTCGGCGTAGTATCGTGAAAGACAGCATTATCGGGAACTTTGCAGCCCTAGATGAAGTGGTACTCAAACACTCGGTAATTGGCTCTGACGCCAGTATTCGTGGTATGGACTTGAGCTTGAATATTGGAGATAATACAGAGATTGATTTTGGGTAGTGGATGGGGTTGCGCCCGCTGGTAGCACGGCCTTCAGGCCGTCGGGATCCGCGCCGTTTACGGCGCTTCAGCTACAAAGCGTGCGCGATTTCCGGGGCGTAAACGCCTCCTTTTCCCGACGGCCTAAAGGCCGTGCTACCGGTCGCGCTACCCCTTTGTATTTGCCCAAAAAAGGACTATTTGATTTAACCCCGTCCAAAATCCAACATCAAAATCAAAAAAACATGAAATCCATTCAACGTCTATCCGTACTTGTTTTGTCAAGCCTTTTTTCCTGTTTTCGACATTGGGACACCCAAATTGAGTTTAAGTCTTTGAGAATCGGCTGAACGAAAAATAGTCTGTTCCAAATCTCGAATACGGGACTCTCGACGGCTATTTTGATACTCTTTCGAAGCTGGGACACCCAATGTCGAAAACAGGAGTGGTACTCAAACACTCGGTAATTGGCTCTGACGCCAGCATTCGGGGGATGGACTTGAGCCTCAATATTGGGGATAATACAGAGATTGATTTTGGGTAGTGGATGGGGTTGCGCCCGCTGGTAGCACGGCCTTCAGGCCGTCGGGATCCGCGCCGTTTA
>JBBQSW010000230.1:0-6505 GCA_038213575.1 Chitinophagales bacterium
GGTTACAGCGGCTTTGTGTGGCTCGGAGCCTTTGTAGTACATCTGGCCGTTGATTTCAACGCCTTTTTCGAAAGATTTTTTCGCATTGTCCCAGGCGCCGCCAGCGTTTGACTGGAAAATAGCCCACATGACACCGCTCACGGTCACGCCCGCCATGTAGCCGCCAAGGGCTTCTGGCCCCATGATGAAACCAACTAAAATAGGGGTAATGATGGTGATAAGGCCCGGAGCGATCATTTCGCGCAGCGCTGCTTTGGTGGAGATTTCCACACACTTTTCGTATTCAGCTTTGCCCGTACCTTCCAAAAGGCCCGGAATTTCGCGGAACTGGCGGCGTACTTCTTCCACCATTTCCATCGCGGCTTTGCCCACACTTTGCATGGCCAATGCGCTGAATACCACGGGGATCATGCCACCGAGGAAAAGCGCCGCGAGCACTTTTGCTTTGAAAATATTGATGCCTTCGATGCCGGTGAAGTCAACGTAGGCTGCAAAGAGTGCAAGGGCCGTCAGCGCCGCCGAAGCGATGGCGAAGCCTTTGCCGATGGCAGCCGTGGTGTTGCCCACCGAGTCGAGTACATCGGTGCGATTGCGCACTTCTTTGGGCAGTTCGCTCATTTCGGCGATACCGCCTGCGTTGTCGGCAATGGGGCCGAATGCATCAATGGCCAATTGCATTGCGGTCGTTGCCATCATGGCGGAGGCGGCAATGGCTACGCCGTAGAAACCAGCCAGTTCGTAAGCCGACCAGATTGCGCCAGAGAACAGTACGATGGGCATCCAGGTAGACATCATGCCCGTAGCCAAACCCGCGATGACGTTGGTGGCGTGGCCTGTGCCCGATTGGCGAACAATGTCCATTACAGGCTTTTTGCCCAGGCCCGTATAATATTCGGTAATGGCCGAAATCAGGGAGCCTACGATAAGGCCCACCATGGTAGCGTTGAAAACATTGGTGCTGCTGATGATCAGCGAGCCTTGTCCGAAGAAACGCATGGTCATGGTTTCGGGCAGCATCCACTTGATCACAGGGAAACAAACCACTGCGGTAAGAATAACACTCACCCAGTTGCCCGTGTTGAGCGCGCGCTGAACGGTGTTAGAGTCTGCTTCAGCACCGTCTTTGATGCGTACAAATTGCATGCCCACGATGGAAAACAGAATGCCGAGGCCCGCAATCATTATGGGCAAGAGGATGGGGCCGATGCCGCCAAATATGTCATCAATACCACCCGAATCGCGGATAACGGAATTGCCAAGCACCATGGCCGCGAGTACGGTAGCTACATAAGAGCCGAAAAGGTCAGCGCCCATGCCAGCCACGTCGCCCACGTTGTCACCTACATTGTCGGCGATGGTAGCGGGGTTGCGCGGGTCGTCTTCTGGGATACCTGCTTCCACTTTGCCCACGAGGTCAGCGCCTACGTCGGCAGCTTTGGTGTAGATACCACCTCCAACGCGTGCAAAAAGCGCGATGGACTCAGCGCCCAGCGAGAAACCCGCCAGCACTTCGAGCACCCTTGTCATGGTGCGGTGCCCATCTGCACCGTAGGTGCCGCCCATAAAAAAGACATAAAAAATAGCGAACAAAGCACTCAATCCGATCACGGCCAAACCTGCCACGCCAAGACCCATTACAGATCCGCCGTGAAAGGAAACCTTCAAGGCCTGCGTGAGGCTGCTGCGGGCGGCTTGTGTGGTGCGGACATTGGCTTTTGTAGCCACACGCATCCCAAGGTTGCCGGCAAGTGCAGAGAAAAATGCGCCTATGACGAATGCCACCACAATAAGCGGGTGACTCGTTTCAGCCTGTGTACTGAGCCAGCCGAGGAGAATGCTGGCAATAACTACGTAAATGCCGAGGATGCGGTATTCGGCTTTGAGGAAAGCCATTGCGCCATCCGCGATGTGTTTGGCGATGCCTTGCATCTTTTCGTCGCCTGCGTCTTGTTTCGTCACCCACTTTTGGAGGAAAAACATATACACGAGACCTACGACCCCGAAGATTGGTAATAAGTAAACCAGAGAGCTCATCCCTTTAAATTTGTTTTGACGTGAAAAAAATCTTTGGATTTTGGACAATGGACTTTAAACTTCCTTGCGTCCAAATATCTTGAAGTGTGGGGCAATTTGAAGTCACCCATTATTTGAAAAACGGCGCAAAAGTAACGAAAGAATCTATTTGGTTGTAGCAAAG
This sequence comes from Chitinophagales bacterium, assembly GCA_038213575.1. Taxonomy (GTDB): domain Bacteria; phylum Bacteroidota; class Bacteroidia; order Chitinophagales; family Saprospiraceae; genus M3007. The sequence goes on from JBBQSW010000230.1 coordinate 2,198, forward strand.
TTAAAATTCCCATCTGACTAAAATTAGCCAAACTGTCATGCTACAAATTAGGTTGACGCGGCATACCTTTATGTGAATAACCAAAATTTTTCAACATAAAATTTGCCAGATTATGAAACTACTCCGTTACTCTGTTACTCCGTTACTCCGTTACTCCGCCTGATGCTCTGTTTGCTACCTGGCGTTGGATGGATTAGCCGCACAGACGCTCAACCCACCGATTATGAGTTTGTCTGTGGAACAAGTGAAAGCTCTTCTGCCTCTTTAGGTGAGGAGCAGGAAAGCCCAATTTGTACCGACCCGGAAGACGTCCGTTATCTGCGGTTTGCAGTCCATTTTTTACTTAGAGAGGATAACCGGGTTGAGACCATTACCGACAATTGCGGTGGTGCGTCTGTTCCTCCATATTCTTTCACGTACGTAGGCCCCGGAAACTTTACCGAAACCAGTGATGGCGTAATTCCGCCTATAATGGTTTTCAACACGCTGAAAACGTAATTGGACTGGCCAATGAAATGTTGGCGACCAACGAGACGCAATGGCGCAAAACTTCCGGCATAAATTACCCTGTTAGTCCGGCCATCAATATCCAGTATCTTTTGGTTGGTGTATTCTTCCATCGGGACGACGATGCATTTAATGTTACTAGCGATCCATATCTTATCCACGGTAAATATGACGTTGAGACCAATCAGGTCATAGATGTCTATTGCATCCATGACTCAACTTTTGGAAGGGATGGAGAAGCTTTTGAATTAGGGGGCTTTAATAAATTTGTGTATCTTAATGACTATAAGCATTACCTAAAGCCTTACTGTCGGGAGTGGTCTAAGTCAAACACGGCGCATAGCTTGAATCACGAGATTGGGCATACATTAAACTTATGGCATACTTGGAGGGATGATGATCTTTGTGCAGACACACCATTAGGTTTCATTTATGATAAAGTTACGCAAAGTGGGTGTGTAAACGATTATGCCAACTGTTGGGACCATAACCCAAGTAAGCCAGGTTGTCCCCTAAAGCCCTGCGATGATTGGGCCAAGATCTCCAATAACATAATGGATTACAATGTGTATGACCCTGCCTGGACGGTATGTCAGATAGACCTCATGAATGAAAACCTTCTGGGCAACGGTAATCCCTACATACACTCTTGCAACGGCTGTGTTCCTTCCCAGGCATTTTTCTATGTCCGCAGCCCTCAGGCGATATGCCCGGAACAGGAAGGTTTTAACGTAATTTTAAACGGACAGCCATCCGTGAACGAAAACCGGTACCTCATCGAGATATGCAGGGTTTTGGCAAGCTCGCCCAATGATTGCCACGGACAATATTTTAATTCCAACTGGCAAACCGGGCAACTGGGAAATGTTGACTTGTCCGCACTATACACTTTTCAGCCCAACGCAATATACAAGATTAAACTCACGGTGGACAACACAGAGTGCCCTGGCAGTGATGTTCATGAACAATTGCTTTATACCAATGACGATTGTACAGATACTCCCCCGCCTTGTTGCTACGAAATGGCCGCGACAAACCCCTTTGGCAGCCATTTAACAGTTTACTACAATGTACCTGAAGATGGGGAATTGAGCTTGTCGCTCATCAACCTGCTTACCAGTACAACGACCACCCTGTTTTCATTAATAGAGGTGGATGCTGGCTTTTACGAACAGGATTTCCAGACCGGCAGCCTCTCAAACGGAAACTACCTTTTGATAGCAGTTTTTGATGGAGGCGTTTATACCAAAAATCTCATAAAGCTTTGAGCCATGAATATACTTGTCCGCACCTTGCTGGCAGGCTTTATGGCTTGCCCTTTTTTGAATTTTGCCCAAAACAATCCTCTTTTCCAGTTTTCCCTCTATTTTGAGGATACTGTTGGTAATAAAGACTCGGTTATCATTGGCTACGACCCAACTGCTTCTTCTCAAAACCTTAATCCTCAATTTGGAGAAGTTTGGCTTACCACTCCTTTTGATAGTGTTTTTGACGTCAGGGTAATACATGGGGGTGATTCACAAAATAGGACATCAAAGAAAGCAATAGGACATATGGAATTTTCACTTGACTCTTGTGTTCTTGGTTTTCATACAAAAATTATTATTAATGCCAAGTTTCTCCCTGTCAAGATTACTTATGACAGTACTCTTTTTCCCATAGATGATTGTAAAAACGTGATACTTTCTCCTCACTGGGGAATATTTACCTTGCCAGATTGGTGGGATGCCTGCAAATGTCACTGCATGGCAGGTTCTTCGGGGTATGTGGAAGATTTTGTTATTCCTCCACCAATCGGTTTTTGTGCGAATGTACTAAAAATTGAAAAAGTGGTAGAAGGGCAAGGGCCTAAAATACTCAAAGGACTTTTCTTTGCCATGTTCTATGGCCCCGGCCCTTGTAATGACACCACTTTTTTGGCTGTGCAAAACGATACGGACATTGGCTTTGGAACCCTGAATCCGAACCCGGTGGACGAGCATTTTTCTGTTCGAGTACCTACTGATGGTAATGTATTTGCTATGATGAGTGATCTGACAGGAAGGTTAATTACCTGCCCCTTTACCCTCTCGGCAGACACCATTGAATTTGATGCAAGGAGCCTCTCGCCCGGTGTTTATTTTATTGCTTTGCAAGCAGGGCAAAGCAGTCGGGCCGTTTACAAGTTTATAAAAATGTAATTCCTCTGAAGCTTGATCACAGAACCTAACCGCGCCATCCCGAAAAATTTGGAATGGCGCGGTGGTTTCGATTGTCCGAAGCGCTTCCCATAAGATTGACTTTTGTGCCTACTTTTACTCCCAAAAAAACATGGTCGCACTCCTCCGATTACTTTTCGCTGCCCTCCTGGTTGGATTATTCATTACGGGTGTTTTTTATTTCATTGCCAGTGTGCTGAGCAGCATTGCCTTCAATCCTGCATCCCGAGCCTGGAAGGCGTTGCTAGCCAAACTGCGCGGGCGACTGGTGAAGCGCCCCCTTACCAAAGGGATGCCTGAATTGCTCATGGCCTGCGATGCCGAAACCCTCGCACATCTTTCCTTAAAACCGAAAATCCTGAAAAAAGCAGGTTGGCGAGATCCAATTTTTGAAGGCTTTTTCAGCACGATTTATCAGGAACCCCTGCTGGTATTTGCGGGGCAAAAAAGCGGAAAAACCTCGGTTGTTGTCGCAAGAACGAGTGATAAAGAGTTCGTTTTCAGGCAAAAAGGAAAAGAAACTGAAATTTGGCAAAACGATCAGCCTTACGCCGTTTTGGTGGATGGCGTACTGCTTTCCAGCGGTAAACAAAGCCGAATGCTGGCAAAATTAGAGACCGACCCGGAGCTGCGCCAGTGGCCTGTACTACTTGGCCAAAGCGAGGCAGCTACCATCACCAATGGACAACGTGCCGTGTCGCCCATTCCTCGGGCGGTTACCTTGCTGCGCAATCTTTCTCCCGAGGAAGAGCAGGTAATGTTGGTGTTGGCGGTGGTGCAAGGCTTGCAACGCTGAGGCCAGTGCCTAATCAAGGCGGTCACCCTTTTATGGGATTGCAGGAGTCACCGCGATAAGGCCACCTTTGCAACATCAATCAATAAGGTATTTCAAAAACCAAAATTCATTGGGGAGTGCACCCTCTTTGAGCAGCCACTCGAATGTCTTTTTGAAAACTCAACACATTTAACCATTGACATCTTTTCCAAGGTTGTCATAAAACAATTCAACCTTTTTAAATTTTATGAAACACTCAATATTCACCTTTTCCTTTGCCTTGGGACTACTTTTCGTTTTCCAGGCAAATGCACAGATCAACCCCAAGTTTCGAAATGCTGAAGACCGCATAGATGCGCAAGGCAACTTGATGCACGCTTTCTTCAAACCCGACACCGACGCCCCTACGCTGGAAGAGGCCCTGACCGAACTGAAAATGCGCAACAAAATCGAAGGCCGCAACGAACTTCGACTCGTGAGCCAAGAAACCGACGAACTCGGCAGCACACACTAACGCTACCAGCAGTTCTTCGCGGGCATCCCGGTTGACCTCGCCGAATTCCGCATGCACGTGCAGGATGGCAAGGTATTCATGATGAATGGAGAGGCCGGTGGTGTGCCCGAACAAACGTCTACCCAAGCCCTTGTACAGAAAACCAAAGCACTTGACTTGGCTATGCGCCACATGGGCGCCAAAAAGTACTCATGGCAAGTGGCCGAATCGGATGCCATGCACACGGAAATGCCGGTGACCAACTTGGTGATCGTGCGCCAGCCGGGCAACCGCGAAGCAGCATCCAGCTTCCATTTAGCTTATCGAATAGACAT
>JBBQSW010000231.1:0-6475 GCA_038213575.1 Chitinophagales bacterium
CATGGAGAGCCAGTCGGCGCATCCTCTCAACTAACTCTCCGTTGTTCGTCGTAACCATGCCGCCTTCGCCCGTGGTCAGGTTCTTTGTCGCATAAAAGCTGAAAGCGACAGCATCGCTTTTAGACTCGGACGAACCAACATGCTGGCCTTGATAAAGCGTTCCAACGGCATGGGCGGCATCCTCTATCACTCGAAGCTGATGGCGATGCGCCAAATCCCAGATCGCATCCATGTTGCAGGCCAAACCGGCGTAGTGGACGGGAAGAAGAGCCCGTGTTCTCGGCGTGATCCGGGCGGCAATAGACTCAGGATCGATATTGCCATCCGGGCCAATATCGGCGAGTACGGGAGTCGCACCCACATGCAGAATCGTACTGACAGTAGAACAAAACGTTAAAGGTGTTGTAATTACTTCATCGCCCGGGCCAATATCCAGGGCCGCCATTGCGACGTGAAGTGCGGCTGTGGCGGAGTTCAAACCCAAGGCATGAGCCGCTCCTGTATACTCGGCGAATTCCTGCTCAAATTGCTTGGTGCGGGGCCCTGTTGTAAGCCAGCCGGAACGCAACACGGCAGCCACGTCCGCGATCTCTTCCTCCCCGATCCAGGGCTTGTGAAATGGGATAAATGAGGTTTGGTCCGTCATTGAGGTGAATCTCCGATTAGTAATCTTCGAAGCAAAGCTGCTTCAGGCTGGGCGGCCAGCCAGCTGGATCGCACTGTCCACCACAACAAACGGCAGTCGGTGAGCCAAGATCGCTTATCCAGATACTCGACGCTTAGTTTCAACTTGTCGGGTAAAATCATTTGACGGTATAGAAGTTCAGGGTCTGCCGAAGCAGCGAGTAACTCTTCTTCCCGCCGATACAGTAACGATGCGAAGCCGGTAATTCCAGGGCGTTCCAACAGCACTCGCTGCCAGAGAGGATCGGCGGCATCGACGTAAGGAGCCACTTCCGGCCTTGGACCGATCAAGCTCATCTCACCGCGAAACACATTCCATAATTGCGGAAGCTCGTCCACCTTGTAACGTCGCAGCCAACGTCCCAGGGGCGTGATGCGAGGGTCCTGACCCTGGGTGATCAACCGGCCTGGACCTTCGCTCATCGTTCGAAATTTGCACAAATCAAATGGCTTGCCATTCAAACCAATACGAACCTGCCAAAAAAACACTGGCCTGCCATTCTGTACCCAAATCAAGACGGACACTGCCAAAAACACGGGGATAAGAAAAAACAATCCCAAAGCGGACACAATTAGGTCGACAAAACGGCGCATCGGATTACTCACGATTGAGCGTGGTAATGATAGCCCTCAGCCCCATAATGCGCTTTGGACTTCAAGGTTATGTTATCTAGAGTCCAAGCCTGAATTCCTAAAAAACTCAAGATTTTGGCATAACTTGGATGCTCTTTTCCTAAGCTTTTTTCGCGGATATGTTTGACTTTAAGCGCAATCTGATATGATTTATCAATATTGCCGTTATCGTGGTACATATCAGCAAGACCATAAAGGACTTCAGCATAATCGGGAGAATCTACACCCATATTTTTTTCAAGAATTTCCTTAGCTTCCAGGAGTAAAGGTTCGGTTTTCTCAAAATCACCTTTTAACAAATATACTGATGCCAATCCAAGTAAATTTAAAGCATATTCAGGATGGACTTTTCCTAAGGCATTTTCGCGAATGGCTATGGCTTCTATAAAAAATTGCTCTGCTTTATCATAATCACCTTCGCGCAAGTACAACACCGCTAAGTTATTTAGAACTGAAGCATAGTCAGGGTGCTCCTTTCCTAGCGTCTGTTCACTTATGGTTTTAACTTCAAAATAAATCAACCTAGATCTTTCATAGTTACCCATACTTAGATAAATATTTGCAAGGTTATTTAAATCATTACAAGTCAAAGGATGTTCCTTACCTAATATTCTTTCTTTAATATTTATCGACCTTAGATAAAGTGATTCAGATTTTTCAAAATCGCCCATTGCCAAATATAACGACCCTAAGTTTCCTAAACTTATTGCATAATCAAGATGTTCTTTTCCGATTACTTTTTCCTGAATGGTTATAGATTCCAAGTAGAGTATTTCTGCTTTTTCATAGTTACCTAATGTCCAATATAAATTCGCGAGATTACCCAAGATTTTGGCATATTCAGGATGCTCTTTGCCTAATGCTAATGCTCGGATAGATTTGCACTCAAGGTATAATTTCTCGGATTTTTCAAAATCGCCCTTCAAACGATACAAGCCTGCTAAATTATTCAGACTACTGGCATAGTCTGGATGCATTTTTCCCAATAATTTTTCCCGAATTAGAATAGTTTCAAGGTAAAAATTTTCTGATTTTTCGTATTCGCCCATATTCGAATACAAGTTCGCAAGATTATTGAGGCTCTTAGTATAATCAAGGTGCTCTTTACCCAATATTTTTTCCCTGACCGCTTTACTCTCCAAGAGAACTGGTTCTGCTTTTTCAAAATTACCTGTTTGTTTATACAGGTTACCTAAGTTATTTAGACCATTTGCATAGTCTAGGTTTTCCTTTCCGAACACTTTTCTCCTAATATCTATTGTCTTTAAATACCAAATTTCCGCTAATGGGTAATCATCCTTTTGAAAATACAAAATACCGTAATTAAAACAAACATTGCCAAACGCGACTGACTCTTCTCCTAAATTTTTCAATACAAATCTTTCTGCGTTTGCAATAACATCAAGTGCTCCATTGAAGTCTCGTTTACTTAAAAACCCTCTTGTTACTTTTAATAGACTATCTATATGATTAGTCATCGCCACCGTATCCACCTGCCCAAATCCAGATAGGCAAAAAGCAAAAATAAGCCCAACAGAGAGTAGCATCTTTTTCATAGATCAACAGTGATTTATTATTGAGTTATTAAAGGCTTTTCAACAAAGCAGCAGCCTCTCCTCGCCATTTCGAACCACTGCCGCCAATCTTCTGTAGCTGTGTTTTAGCCTGTACCGTTTCACCCATCTTCAAATATGCCAGCGCTTTGTGCCAAGCCGCCACATCCATGTATCGGGACTTGTCCCTTTTCAATATCCCTTCATAAACAGGCACCGCCTCTTCTACCCTACCAAGAGCCATCAGGCATTCAGCTTTCTGGAAAAGCAGATTGTCATTGGTTTGTGCCAGTGCCGACAGGGATTCAAACTGCGTCAAAGCTTCCCTATATTTTCCATCCCAGTACAGTTGCTGGAATTTTTCAGAAGGGGTAGGTTCAGGGTCGCCTCGTAGGGAAGGTTCTAGGCTTTCGTCTTTGAAGGGTTTGAAATTCTCAGCAAAAAGGCGGTTCATGGTCTTTTTTTGTTCCTTTTGGATAGAATCATAGGTCGTTTGGGCGTTATTGATAGGCTTTGGCGAATTGTTTTCAGGCGCAATGGGCAGACTATCTGGCTGATCTGCCTGTTTGGGTGCTTCCATGGTCGGCCCTTTTATCCACGGCCATTTTATGATGCCTATTATCAACAAAATCGTGAACCCTATTATCAGAAAAATCCATCGTCTACGGTTTTTCCGGGCCTTTTCTTTCGCCCAAAAGGTTTGTTCGATTTGTAACAATCCCTGTTCCACCGCCAGCCAGCCCAGGTCTTCACGCAAGCTTTGGGTTTCTGCTACTGCAGCTTGCAATGCCTCGTCCCGTGCAAGTTGCGCCTCGAATACAGCAGTTGCTTCCGGGTCAAGTGTACCGTCCAAATAAGCTTCAATATCTTGATTCATCGCGTGTTTTATGCTTGTTCCTGTGTCAACGTCCACTTTGGCTTATTGTCTCATTTTTTGATTTTGTGGCCGCAGCCAGCGCCATAAGTTTTTGAAAACACTTGCTTCGTTTGGATCGGAGTGATAGCGGGGTGTTGTAAGGGGTCATATTCTGGGCCAATATCTCTTCGTCTCGGAAGCCGTCAAGGTATTTGAGCCGAATCAGCTGAGCACAAGGGTCTCCAAGCGATGCAAGCAAGGATTCGAGCAAATCGCGGCGCTCTCGTCCTTCGAGAAAAACATGGGTATGGTCGTCTGGAATTTCAGCCCACTCCTCCAGGGATAGGGTTGGAACATTTCGGTTTTGCCGTAAATGATTGGAAATCAAATTTTTGGCAATACCAATGAGGTAAGTTGTCGGTGCGCTTTCTTTCGGGTCAAAGATATCCTCCCGAATTTTTTTTATCAATACCACCAAAGCGTCATGCAGTACATCGCGGATGAGGCTTTCAGGGAGGCCGGACTGGCGGATAAGGTTCCGAACCGAAGGTTCCGCCTTCTGCATCACATACTCCACGGCAGCAGTTTCCATACGCCTCAGCCCTTCTAGGAGATGCTCAGCGTTACTAAACACCCCGGCAACAGGAGCGGCAAATACAGTGCTATAAAGGGTTTTAAGTGTTTGGCGCACGTTGGATGGACATTTGGGTACTCGCGGGTAAATGTAGGAGCAATATTGTTATCGAAGTCGAAAACAATACTTTTATTCGTCCAGAGCACTTATATCGTCACAGCCCACTTGCCGTATCCATCCCAACGTTACTTCAACAATTGCTTCAGCCGCTCATAATCCGCCTAAATCAATTGTACAAATACATATTCCGATTCCTTTCCAATGCTCCAAAATACGGATCTTTCAAACCTTTGATGAAGTAGATCGCCTCGCCTTTCATTCACCCTCCGAAAAGTCTTTGGCCTCCTCAATCAACCTTTGCAATTCCTTGTCTGATATATTCACCTCCTCCGACTTGTCATAAATGGACAAAAGAAAGACCGTCACTTCAGCTTCTTGAGTTTCCACTTGCAGCTCGATTTCGACCACATGAGTAATCACGCGCATCCCGCCACTTTTCCCTTTGCCCTTGCTTTTCACGGCAAGCCGAATTTTGTAGGTGCTTTCGGTAATTTCTACGCCAGCGCGCGGATGTAGAAGCAACAACTGCTCCAGCCCGAAAAGTTCGTCTTTGAGAGAAGGGAATTTCTTGACCAAACGTTTGGCATCGCGACGGAAGTTGTCAAGGGCGACAATCTTACAATTCATGGAGAAACTCACTTAGGGTCACGGCTTTTTTCTTCCCATTTTGGATGTCGCGTACTTCGCGGAAAGCGGTCTGGAAGCGTTTTTTGAACGTCAGCAAAGTTTGCATCCGCTGGAATTCTTGCACGAATTTAGCCCACTCTTCCACCTGAATTTGGACAAAAACGGGTTGACCCTGAGGGTTGTTGACGAGGATGTGTTTTGGCAGGGTGGTCATCTTTGCAGAATTTTTTTACAAAAGTACATCATCAATTTTACAAATACATACTCCGATTCTGCTTTAATTCCCTAAAATACGGGTCTGGCTGTTTATCAATTGGCTAATGAACCGCTCGAAAAGAGACTCCCCGAAAAGTCAAGCGTAGGCGCATAGTTGAAATAACGGCTAATCGTATCATCACCTATTATTATAAGTGCTTCAACACCGGCTGGGTAAGACTGCCCCTTCAGCCAGATGTCAACACTATCAATCTTTTGTCTTACTTTTGGATCGCTGATAGTTTTAAAAATCCTTTCAGTTATAATCTTGATTGATTCAAAAATAGACCTCTGCTGAAGCCATTCACCATTCAACAATAAAGTATATGACGTACTAGGCAGTCCCGGATACACAGGAACAAGGGCTGCAAAACTAAGATCTTTGCCTTCCGCCAAGAAAGAATCGAGTACGGCTTTTACTTCTATTACCAATGTGTCTTTATCCATGTTAAAATACCATTTGTAGGGTCATCAACATCCCAATTCTTGCAAACTACCGCTTTTAATGCCACCTCTAAGGCATATCCCCCCAAATAGTAAGCACCATCTGGATATCCACTCGTCAAAAGAGCACGAGCTTCTTTGAGCCGGAGATCTGCAAGCTCCTTTATTTCTTGAATGCTATTCAATTTAAGGCAAGTTGGAGTAGTCTAAGAAATATGAACTGTAATAAGACTAAATCCGGTTGCAATTTACGGCTTTTTACACCAATTGTACAAATACATACTCCGATTCCTTTCCAATGCTCCAAAATACGGATCTTTCAAACCTTTGATGAAGTAGATCGCCTCGCCCGAGGATTTAATGTCTAGGCGGATTTATTATGCCGGAATCTTTCGCTGCCGAATACTGCCGTCGTTGTCAATCACGGTGTGACCCCCCTCGAAAACAAAACCTGAATCAGCAAGAAGTACTAAAAGTACTTGGGCGGGTTCCTCGGGCTGATAGTCAGTCATCCGAAAATAAATCACACCTGCTTGAGGGCGAAAGCCGTATTTGAAAACTAGTTCGCCGTAGTCGCGGTCGTGGGTGAGGATAGTGCGGTTGGTTGAGATGGCGATTTCCATGACCTGCCAATCTTTGATAGAAGGCGCATCTTCGGCGACAAAAGTCACATCCAGCCCGGCTGCGCGTAGCAACCGAACTCCGGCAGTCATAAAATTTTCGTTGGCT